>PIVQ01001271.1 GCA_003354055.1 Desulfobacteraceae bacterium
TCACCTGAAATCATAAGAGCGGCATGACCTTCCAGATCCCCGGCCCTTTTATCCGATGCGCTGATATTGTACTTTTTATGAAAAGATTCCCAATTGGCTTCTGTCTCGTAATCATCCCAGATAAAAAGTGCGGTCATAGGGTGGCTCCTCTTGTTTACAATTTGTTGTGTAACCATACAACATGCAAATGGTGTACCACAAATGTAACGCCCCGCCCTGAAAGGCCCGGCAGTTTTCATTGCTGTTGAAGCTGCCAACAAGATTGTCTTAAATCTTCTATAGAGAAGGACAACTGCCCATAAAGTTGCCGGTTCCTGCCTGAAAAATGCAATTGCGTTTTTATAATGGACGCAAAAATGGTATTATCTCCTACAACCCTCAGTAAAAATGCCTCGACATCAATGACAGACAAAGGAGAATGGAGAGTACCGATGGTTACTATTCCGGGATACTGCATTGAACGTGTTTTAAGCCAGGAGGATGACTGCAGAAAAATCCTGGCAAAAAGAAGCACTGATGATCTGAAAGTTGTTATTAAACTCCCGAAAGCGGGGTTGAAAAACACCATCAGTTTTTTTGAAGAATACGAAATCGCCAGGGAATTTGATCATGAGAATATTATTCAGTATATCGACCTGATTCAGATAAACGGATATCAGGGGCTGGTCCATGAATACTTTAAGGCAGAACCGCTGGGCACCTGTATCCCGGCCAAGGGTTTTGATCCGGATTCTTTTCTTGCCCTGGCGGTTCAGATCGCGGAAGGCTTGTCGGAGATTCATGATCACGGTATTGTCCATCAATATATCAATCCTAAAAGCATCTTCATCAATGAGCAGAAAACTCATGTCAAAATCGGCAGATTCAGTCATTCAACCTACAATACCCATCTGACAAAATCTGATATTGCAGGCTTTGCCGGCGTACTCCCCTATATATCCCCGGAACAGACAGGCCGGATGAACCGATACATTGATTATCGTACAGATTTTTATTCTCTGGGAATCATATTTTATCATATGTTGACCGGGAAGCTTCCCTTTTCCTCAGATGATTCCCTGGAAATGATTCATTGGCATATCGCCCGGGAGGCCGGACCGCTGAATTCGGTGAAAGAGACCATCCCTGATCTCTTATCACAAATAGTTTTAAAACTTCTGTCGAAAAACACCAGTGACCGGTACCAGTCGGCAGGCGGTGTATTATCCGATCTTAGGATGTATCAGGAGAATGATCTTAGTCCGGCCGGCCCGGAATCCGCAGAAAAAACCGCAGTCGGACTGAATGATTATTCAAATACATTCAGCATTCCCCAAAGGTTGTATGGACGAGAACCGGAACTTACATTGCTGAGCAAAAGATTTGACCAGGTGGTAAAGGGCGATACGGTTGCCGTAATGGTTACCGGTTATTCCGGAATCGGCAAGTCCGCTGTGGTAAATGAACTTCAAGAAAA
>PIVQ01001272.1 GCA_003354055.1 Desulfobacteraceae bacterium
GCTACGATAAAATATGCACTCTGCTCAGCCTACGTCTCGATCAATATATCCAGGCCCGGGACGGATTGCTTAAAAAGGATCTGATTGGTTTTGACGGCACCATTTACCAGGTGCTTTCCCTGCCGGTTAAATCCATACCGGCATCCATAGAAGAACGATCTCCCTGCAGAACCAGTCAGCCTGAATCGGTTGGAAAAATCTTGAACAAAATGCTCGTGGGAGCAAACCGTGGATAGGCTGAATCCAAAACAGCAGGCTATTTATGAGATGGATCAGGTTTGCCGGGAATATCTGGCCTACTTTCAAAAAATTCAACAAAGTGGACCAACACAAATCGGAGCTATAACAAGAGTAGTCAAAGCCCTTGGGGACTATCTGCAAAGATCCGGTGTGGTACTGACCGATATGAACATCGAACATGTGGATGAGTTTTTAGCGATATTCAATGCATCGTATGCCAAAACGACCCAGCGTCTGTATCGGTCCTGCTTGAGGTGCTTTCTGCGCTATCTGTATAACGAACGAAATTTGATCAAACAGAATCTGGCCGACCTTTTGATCGGCCCACCAATGTTTGCCAAAGCCAAGCCACCACAGTTTTTAAGACCCTGTGAAGTTCGTCAATTGTTTGATCATTTACCCCACTCAACGGCCAGTGAACTTCGAACCTATGCCCAGGTTCATTTGGCTTATTATCTTGGGTTGCGACCCAGTGAAATCAGTCGAATCACTCTGGATGATATCTCTTTTACCAAAGGATTACTGAATTTGAGAAACAGGAAAAACAACCGTCCTCTTCAACTGCCGATTCCTGAAGAAGCTCTCAAAGCAATAAGCGCTTATATCGTAGGAGGCCGGCCCAAAAATCATTACCGGTCTCTTTTTTTAATTTTCTGGCCGGACTCTACCCCCATGAGTGCCGGCCTTACCAGTCACTATTTAACAAAAGCATTGCGGGAGGCAGGTCTTCCCGGTACCGCCTATTGGCTGCGTCATACATTTGCACAGAACATGCTGGAAGCAGGTGCCGGCATTTTTGAAATCAAAGAGATGATGGGACATGACACGATTGAATCCACAAGAAAATATCTGGGCATTCATAAGGAGTTGATGCGGAGGGTATTGTTTGATGAAACCGTTTAAAAGCTTTTTGAGCAGAGAGATGGAAGCTTTTATTGCTTACCGGAAAGGACTGGGGTACAGCGATAAACAAATCAGGCTTCATCTCTTGACCTTTGACAAACATATAAGGAAACAGCCAGATCCTTCAAGCATTTGGAATCCTCATTTTTATATAACCTTCAGAGATGAAATTGGACTTGAGCCATCTACGGTAAACACAACCCTATACGCTGTTCGATGCTTTTTTGATTATCTGAGGCGACAGCAGAAGAACCTCAATAATCCCTTAAAAGATGTTCCCGGTCTTCCCCAGCGGGCGTTTATCCCTTTTGT
>PIVQ01000480.1 GCA_003354055.1 Desulfobacteraceae bacterium
TAGGACAACGATCGCTGCCATGGACGGTGTGATATCGGTCATGGATCTGGAGCGCCTGTCACAGATACGGGTGCCCGGGCTTCAGGGTTTCCCCGCTGTCTGGCATCCCTCAGACCTTCACAATTTAAGGGGTATCCTGCCCGGAATGGGGCAATTGGTGTCAAAGGATGGCACCGTTATGGGCATGGTGGTCGGAATCGACAATGAGGTCCTGAACGGATTTCGCCTTGAAGAGCGGTTAAGGGGATTCAAAGCCGTGATTCAAAAAGCCTTTCCAGAAAGCCACGGCTGCTATGCTGCAGGGATCCCCGTACTTAGGGCTGCATTTGAGCGGTATAACCTGACCAATGCCCTCATATTCGGAGGGCTTGGCCTTGTCTTCGGCACTCTGATCGCCTTTTATCTGTTTAAAACCCTCTGGGCCGGTGCACTGGTGATGATGACGGCCATGGTTTCTTTGATCTGGGTACTGGGGATAATGGGTATGACAGGAATCCGGGTGAACCTGGCGTCGGGCTTAAGTTTTGGATTTGTCCTTATTGTCTCCTGCACCACGGTATTCCATATTTTGTCTGCCTACCTTGAAGGGATGAGCAATGGGGACCGTGAGACTTTGGTTGCGCGAACATTTAACAGGGTGCTTCGGCCCTGCTTTATGTGCGCATTGACCACGTCTGTGGGGTTTTTCAGCCTGACCGTCAGTCCGGTTCCCATGGTGCGGCAGGCAGGCATTGTCATTGGCATCGGCGTTATTTTAGCCTTTGCCCTGGCCCTTCCAATCACAGCCTTCTGGCTGCCAAGGGTCAGAACCTCAGGAATCGGGGCATTTCCGGGTGTTTCGGACAACCGCCGGGATAGCCGTCGGGATAGCCTGGACCGGCTGGCCGCAGGTTTACGATTCCCCGGATTTTTTTACTCAAAAGTGACACTGGGGGTGAGTCTGATCTTCTGCCTGATCATGGCCTTGGGAATTCCTAAGGTTTCGACCGTCAAACATCTAAGCCTGCCCATGGTCGCGCATACTCAAGAGGCAAAGGATATGGCCTTTATCCGTCAGTATCTGTCCACCGGATATTCTGCATCCATTGTCCTGACCGATAGGGACAAAGCCTTTTCCTCCCGCAGGTTCTGGTATGATCTTCTATCTCTTGAAAACCGGCTCAAAGGGTTGACCGGGGTTGCACAGATTGATTCCCTCACTCCCCTTGTGTTCAGAACCGCTCTGCGGTTTTCCCAGGCCGGTATCAGGCCTGAACAGGTGTTTGCCCGACTCATGTCCGGAAATGCCGACCAGGAGATGATTGCCCCGTTTCTGGATCCTAAGACCAATGCACTGCGCCTGGTGGTTCACATTACCGATCAGTCTTCAGACCAGATTGAAGATCTGTTAAAAGAGATCCGGAAAACAACGGCAGAGGTGCTGGGGCGGCAGGTACAGACTGATTTGGCAGGACAGTTGATCTATCTTAGGTCTCAGACCACGGATCTGGTATCTTCTCAGCTTAAGACGCTGTTCCTCGCCCTTGGTGTGATAACCCTTTTTATGATGATTCAGCTTGGATCAGTTTCATTGGGCTTATTGAGCCTGATTCCTAATTTCCTGCCCCTGTTCAGTATTTTCGGCATCATGGGCTGGTTCAATATTGCACTGGATCCCCTTACCGTATTTGCCGCAGTCATCTCTTTCGGGCTGTCCGTGGATGACTCTATTCATTATCTGACGGCATTAAAAGAGGAACTGGCCTTGGGCAACGGGGTGGCCCAAAGCCTTGAAACGGCCTACCAAAGGACGGCTCGGGCATTGATATCCACCACTGCCGTGCTCTTTCTCTCTGCATCGGGCCTGCTTTTTTCTTCTTTTTCCCATGTGTTTTCCTTAGGGTTACTGGTGGCTTCAGCATCACTGGCGGCGCTGATCGGAGATCTGATGATCCTGCCGGCCCTTGTTCGGACCACCGGCCTGGTGTATAAGCAGGCAGGCTAAAAATATATAACCCGTAAGGAACCTGTTCAATGTTCAACGCGTTCAATGCTTATATGACGGCAAAAAATCAATATGAGTTTGACTATGCCGGGGAAATAAATGCCTGCCCTGCCCGGGTCTGGCAGACATTGGTGGATTTCCAGGGCTGGCCTGCCTGGTGGGAAGGTCTTGAACGCATCGAACCTCTTGGTCCCGTGGACTCACTTGCCAGGGGCAGCCGGATCAGGTCTTCCTGGAGAGGAGTGCTTCCCTATAGCCTGACCTTTGATGCCGTGGTCAGGGAGATTGTTCCGGAAAAAAGCCTTGAGTTTTTTGTCACCGGAGATTTGAGCGGATTCGGAAGCTGCCGTCTCACACCGGTCAACGGCAATACCTATCTTGGGTTTTCCTGGCAAGTGGCGCCCACAAAACTGTGGTTTAAAATGAGTGCGCCTATTGCCCATTCCGTGTTCCGGGAAAACCATGATCATATTATGCGTCAGGCCGCCAGGGGACTGGCCCTGATGTTTTGTAATAACGGAGTGAACCATGGATGATTACAACAATTCGGAATTTTCGTTTGACGATAACCCTGATATGGCCATGGCGGATGCCTTTGTCCGCCATACCGGCAGCAATCTGTTTTTAACCGGAAAGGCCGGAACCGGGAAAACCACCTTCTTACAGGGGCTGAAGTCGGATTCTCACAAACAGATTATGATCACGGCCCCCACAGGCGTGGCAGCCATCAATGCGGGCGGGGTCACACTTCACTCCTTTTTTCAACTGCCGTTCGGCCCCTATATCCCGGGAAGGACTGGTCAGGGCAGGGACTTTAAGCGGTTTTTCCGGTTTTCTAAGGAAAAAAAGCGGATTATCAAAGGGCTTGATCTTCTGGTCATAGATGAGATCTCAATGGTCAGGGCAGATCTTCTGGACTCGGTGGATGCCGTACTCAGGCGTCTGCGCCGTGATGAAAGACCCTTTGGCGGTGTGCAGTTGCTTTTAATCGGAGACCTCTTCCAATTACCGCCCGTGGCCAAGCCGGATGAATGGCAATTGCTTCAGGATTACTATTCATCCATCTACTTTTTTTCAAGCCATGCCCTGGCAGGAACTTCGCTGCTCACCATTGAACTGAAAAAGATATACCGCCAGTCCGATGAGGATTTTATCAGGCTTCTTAACAGTGTCAGAGAGAATAAGCTGGACCATGAGGCCATGGCCGTGCTGAATAATTGTGCAGATAAACCCCTGCCTGAAAAAGGCTATATCACCCTGACCACTCACAACAAAAAGGCCGATGCCCTTAACCGGGAACGCCTTGGTAGGCTTGAGACAAATGTCCATGAACTTAGGGCCGAGGTTTCCGGCGAATTTCCCGATCATTCCTTTCCCACGCCGGACCGGCTGGTCTTGAAAAAAGGGGCTCAGGTCATGTTCCTGAGGAATGATGCCTCCGCTGATAAGCAATACTATAACGGCAAAATCGGTAAAGTCAGCCACGTATCAAAGGACCGGGTATTTGTCATTGATTCGGAAAACCTAGGTCAGACCATAGAAGTTGCACCGGTTAAATGGGAAAATGTCGCCTATAAGGTGAACGAGGAAGATCAGACCATCCAGCAGGAGGTCATCGGGCACTTCTCCCAGATCCCTTTAAAACTGGCCTGGGCGGTCACCATCCATAAAAGCCAGGGCCTGACATTTGACCGTGCTATTGTGGATGCTCAGTCTGCCTTTGCCCACGGTCAGACCTATGTGGCGCTCAGCCGGTGCCGGACACTGGAGGGGCTTGTATTGTCCTCGCCTGTTCCAGGGCATGGCATTGAGGTGGATCACTCCATTTCAGACTTTATGGCGAAGGCCAAGGATACCGGGGATCTTGCAACCCGGTTTAAAAATGCCCAAATGGCTTATCAGCAGGAGCTGCTTAATCAATGTTTTGATTTCCAGGCAATGCGGGGTATGTTTTATTATTTTATCCGCCTTGTGGAAAACAACGTGAACACGGTTCGGGTAGCCGGCCTTTCAGACCCCTTTGCGATGAAAACAGGAGCAAGGGAGCAAATATTTGATGTCGGCGAGAAATTTTTGGGTCAGCTCAGGGGACTGATGGCAGATGAAAGCTTGCCGGACAGCCATCCCCGGATACGGGAGCGGACCCAGAAAGCAGCGGGCTGGTTTAGTGAAAAATTTGCCGCAGTATTTGGGAATCTTTTGGAAAAGGGCCAGATAGAAACCGATAATAAAGCCCTTAAAAAACAGATGACCAACGGTCTGGATAACCTTTGCCTTGAGATTCGGATCAAAACAGCCGGCATTCAATCCTGTACCAATGGGTTTTCTTCGGTCGCTTACCTTCGGGCGGTGTCCGGCGCCGGGATGACAGCCATGCCTAAGGCAGCCGGAAAGAAGGCCAAAACCCCGGATTACACGGAATTTGATATTGCCCATCCCGAACTCTTCAAAGCGGTTAAGGACTGGCGATCCGGGATTGCCAAGGCAGAGGGGATCCCTCATTTTCATGTACTCCATCAAAAGGTCCTGGTTCAGATTGCCGTCTGCCTGCCTGATTCGGAGGCAGAACTGGCAAAGCTCAAGGGGGTCGGGCCCAAAATCCTTGAAAAATACGGGGATGAACTGATTGCCCTGGTAAAGGATTATCGGGAAAAAAAGGGAATTGAAACCGTTGAACTGCCTGCCCCCAACCCCAAGCCAGAGGAGAAAACGGCAGGTACCAAAGCGAAAAAGAAATCCGGGCCCAATACAAAGGATATCAGCCTGGCTTTCTTTCAAAAGGGCATGGATATTGATGCCATTGCAGAGGAACGGGGTCTTGCCGTTACCACCATCCAGGGACATCTCTGCCATTTTATTGAAACAGGGGTGCTCTCCGTGGAAAAGTTCGTTGATCCGGAAAGACAGGCCATCATTGAAAAGGCTGTTGCACCGGGCCTTTCCCTTCGGGATTTAAAGGAAATCCTGGCGGATGATATTAGCTATGGAGAAATAAAGGCAGTTATAGCCCATGAAAAGCTTTCGGCTACCGAATAGATCCACTGAATATTAGGGTGCCCCCATATTCGTGTGAGAATGCACGCTGATAATTACATTACCCTTTTCAAGCCCTTTAGGGGGCAGGAAATCTTGGCACAGGCCAAAAGTATAAGGTGTAAAAGATGAAACAAGACCTTGGCAAATTGAAAGAGGAAAGCACAGCAGAGCTCAACAATATCACCACAAGGCTGGATCAAAAAATCAGAGCGCTTGAAGAGAGCAAAGAGCGTTATGAATTGGCACTTGCCGGATCTAAAACCGGGATATGGGACTGGGACATTTGTTCCGGCAAAGTCTATTATTCTAACCGGTTAAAACAACTTCTGGGCTATCCTCCCGAAGAGGTATGGGATACAACCGACGAAATATGGAATAGGATGCATCCCGATGATATTGAAACCGTTCGACTTGTTTTAGATCAGCATCTTAAAAAGCGTGTCCCCTTTAGAATTGACTATCGCCTTGAGGACAGCTTAGGGGGGTACCGATGGTGTAATGGCCGGGGACAGGCATTATGGGATGACAAAGGCAAGCCTGTCCGAATGTCCGGCTCCATCACCGATATCTCCTCACCAAAAAAAATAGAAGAAGAACTCACTAACAGCGAAAACCGTTTTCGAAGCCTGTTGGATCAGTCGCCGATGCCGATTGAGATCTTAGCTTTAGATGGAACGATCCTGCAATCAAACCCCGCATGGAACAGGCTATGGAAAATTGATGAGGCCGTTGCAGCAGAAGCAATGGGGAAATATAACATGCGCACCGACCCGCAATTAAAAAAACTGGGAATAGACAAGCTTGTGGAAAAAGCCTTTACAGGTGAACATGTCATTCTGCCGCCGATAATTTATGATGCG
>PIVQ01001273.1 GCA_003354055.1 Desulfobacteraceae bacterium
ATTACATTACCGTATATATTTTGTGTTAAGAAGTATAAAAATAAAATATTTATGGATGCTGGTCTTATACAGAATATATCATTTTATGATTTTAAACCAAAAGAAACATTATCAATATTGTTAATGGATAAAACAGATTTAGAACATAATGAGATAACTTCATTAGAAAGTTTTACGAAAAACTTATTTTTATGTTTAAAAAAGAATTATATAAATAAAATAGAAGATGAAAGATTTAATATAGTAAATATTATTTGTAAAGGGATAGATTTATTAGATTTTTCATTAGATATTGAGAAAAGAACATACTTATTAAATAATGGTTATGATACAACAAACTTATTTATAAAAAAGTCAAAATAGTAAAAATAATATAATAATATATAAATATGAAAAATTATACATACGTATCATTGGGTTCTGCTTGTCAAGTTGCTATACAATTAAAAATGAATAATATTAGAAGATGTGCATATTGTTTTGATACTATGTGGAATAAACATTCTGGATTAATAAATATAATAGATATTCTCCAAGATGATTTTAAAAAATTATCACAAAGAGAAAATTATGTTAGGAATAAACAATTTAAAATAACAAATAAAGTTTATCCTGATACTGGGTTTCCACATAATAAATTATTTACCAAAAGAGGTTGGGATACGTTTATAAGAAGAATAGAAAGGATGAAAGATATGTTAAAAGATAAAAAAAAAATATGTTTTGTATATTTTAGAGATATTGAAATACTTATTAATAATAATTATAGGCAAACTTATCAACATATAGATATAGAATTGGTAAAAGAACAAATAAGATTATTTATGGAAGAAACTATATATTTTAGAGAAACAATAAATATACTATATCCTGAATTAAAATTTCATTTAAAAGCATTTTATAGGGTAGATGATAAAAAATATATACTAATTATAAATCAACTATTAGAAACATTTAAAGAAGATAAAATAACATATAATATAGTTATAGGAAAAAATAAAGATATTTGGTCAAAGTCATTAAATGTTGATAAATATATTAATCAAAATCCGTATATATGAATATTTTTTCAAAAAGTAGAATATTAATAAAAAAAATCTATTTATTACTTATATAGTAATTTATTGATTATAATGAATTATGCTTCTTTAGATGAAATATATGATACTAAAACGTTACATGTTAGGAAAAATAATTATAATGAAGTTATGAAAAACTTAACTCAAAAAAATGAAAGAGATCAGAGAATGACAACAGAGAATATTGGAGAACCACAAGCAGCAAGTCGTTCAAAATATACAACATTTGGTAAAGTGGAAAACTTTACAAACGAAGAACCAAATTATACTAATGAGTTAGATCAATTAACAAAATCAATTGATACAAAATATAATAAACAACCAGATACAATCGTAGTAAAACCTGATGAAGAAAGTGAATGTTTAAGATT
>PIVQ01001274.1 GCA_003354055.1 Desulfobacteraceae bacterium
CGGCCGTGGTTGCGGAAGTCAACCAGGTGAACTGCGCATCCTGTCTGGTCTGCGTAAGGTCATGTCCTTACAACGTACCGGTGATCAATGAAATGGGTGTTTCCTATATTGATCCGGCTCTGTGCCAGGGCTGCGGTGTCTGCGCATCTGAATGTCCGGCTAAAACCATTAAATTGAACTGGTATGAAGATGATTCATTGCTCAGCAAGGTGGAAGCTTTGTTGGAGGGGGTAATATGACAAAAGAGTTTGAGCCGGTTATTCTGGCATTTTGCTGTAATTTCTGAGGGTATTCAGCTGCGGACCTGGCAGGTTCCATGAGATTGAAGATCCCTACAAGTTTTAGAATTGTTCGTCTGCCGTGCACCGGTAAACTGGATGTGATCCATGTGCTTCGCGCCTTTGAAAAAGGGGCGGACGGTGTTTTTGCCGTGGGCTGTATGGAAGGCGACTGCCATTTTAACCAGGGCAATTTTCGAGCCCGTAAGCGTATTGAACAGGCAGCCAAGCTTCTTGAAAAGGTCGGTGTCGGTGGAGAACGGGTAAAGATGTTTAACCTGTCCTCCGGCGAAGGCCCCCTGTTTGCTCAGTATGCAGGTGAAATGGTGGCAAAAATAAAAGAGTTGGGACCCAGTCCCATCCGGATAGAAAAACTAAAAAAAACAGACGCAGCAGCGTAAAAAGTGTTAACACATTAACAACTGAATATGAGGTAAGCGTATGATAATAGCAGAGAAAAAACCCATTGAAGAGATCATCGAGGAAGTCAAGGAATTCGACCGTATTCTCGTCCTCGGGTGTAATGAGTGTGTCACCGTGTGTGAGGCAGGCGGGAAAAAGGAAGTGGAAGTCCTGGCCTCGGCATTGCGGATGTATTTTATCACCCAGGGTAAGGAAAAAACTATTTCTGAAAGAACCCTGGAACGCCAGTGCGACCATGAGTATCTGGAAGAGATCCGTGGTGACGTTGATGACTATGATGCCATCATTTCTTTGGCCTGCGGTGTGGGAGTTCAGTTTACCGCGGAAAAATACCTGACCATGCCGCTGCTGCCGGGTGTTAATACGATCTGTCTGGGAGCCAATGAAGACAGAGGGCTTTGGACGGAAAGGTGCCAGGCCTGCGGCTCCTGCGTATTGGCCAGAACCGGCGGCATCTGCCCGGTATCCCGTTGTGCCAAGAGGGTGCTGAACGGCCCCTGCGGCGGATCCACCAATGGTAAATGCGAGCTGGGACCGGATACGGATTGTGCCTGGCAGCTCATTGTTGACCGTCTCAAAGCTTTGGATAAAATGGATGATTATGAAAAAGTTGCCCCTGTCAAAGATTGGTCAACCGACAGAGCTGGCGGCCCTAGAACCGTGACCAGAGAGGATGTGAAGATATGAGCGAGGTAAAGACTGACAGCAAACTGGAAAAGGTGATGAGAGCCGGCCACCTGGGTGTCAC
>PIVQ01000481.1 GCA_003354055.1 Desulfobacteraceae bacterium
TTGAAGGGACAATTCATGCCCCGGATACCAGAATAAACGACTATCCATGATGCGCTCCCCATGGTTCAGATTTTTAGATACCTGCCAAGATATCAGGGAAGCGGGTCTGCAACCAGAGACAGAATATTATATTTTTGGGCATAACAGATTGAAGCCCTTTCGGAAGTCAACTATCAGCATCATCCTTGGCCAAGGCTTTCTCCATGAGCACGGATGCCTCAAAGGGGAATCCGAATATCCGGTTAAAAGGAGCGATCTTTTCCGTTGAGATCTCGGAAAACCCCAGACGTTTATATAACGCTATAGCTCTGGGATTGGTATCAATCACTTCAAGGGCGATCTTTTTCATGCCCTGGGCCCGGGCCCTTTTTTCAAGGACGCAAAACAAACCCGAACCAACGCCTTTACCTTGAAATGCCCTTGATACAGCCACCCCGTCCACATAAAGCTCTCCTATGTCCGGGGAGTGATACAGGATCCAGAGGCCTGCCAGCCTGAAAAATCCGCCAAGGATGCCGTACCCTCCTATCAATGAAGGGATCCCCGGATTCATCAGACTTTTATTCCCCTCCTGGATGGCCAGAATACCGGCTAATTTCCCCTGGCTAACCGCCACAATGCATTGGGCCGTATCCATGCCCTTGATCAGAACCTGGTGTGCCCGTTTCCCTTTGCCCAGGAGCGGTTCAAATTTGTCTCCAAGCAAATCCAGAATCAGGGACACTGCCTCATCTTTCAGATCATCCGGCAAATGGTTGAGATAAGTTATAGCCACAGGCATCAGGTTTTAGGACTGTATTGGCGCTTAAGCCATGAACTTAAGCCGTCCAGCCCCGGAAAAAGCACCCGTTCCGTGATATTGCACTGGTCCAATTTATCCCGGCATTCCCATTTGAGCCGGGCCGGGATAATGATCCTCCGAAAGAGATCCGGATAGCGGTTGAGCCAGTCATCAACCACCCGTGCTGGGTTGGGCATAACCGAAAACAAGGCATATTGGTTGACGATCCGCTCATTTATGGATGGGGGTTCGAAAAACAGCAGGAACTCTTCTGGCTCTCCCAGGGCATCAAACTGCGTCAGGGTCTCTACATACCGATGGAAGGCCCTGTCTCCGGGACGGCAGTCCTGGTCCTTTTGGCCCATACTGGTAAGCAACTCAACGGTAAAGGCCTGGGCTCCCTCAGAAGCCAGCTGATCCCTGAGAATCGACGGCAGACGTTCATGGGCTTTCTCATAATTCACACTCCAGATCACCCCGTCCGTGTCAAACCGATCCAGATTGGCCAAGGCAAAGTGAAGCGCAATATAGGGGGAATAAGTCCAGTCAAGAAGCCGGGTGGGCAACCCATGATGCTGGGCCACCGCCAGCAGGTGCCAGAAGGAATCCGGCTCCCTGTCCCCGGTTGCCTGGGCATATTTTCTAAAGTTTCTCAGCAGATGCTTTTCAAGCTGCCGATAGGGGCCTCCCAGCCGCATCAATGATGTTTCCAGACGATAACTGCAATCGGAAAGCCCCCGAAATACAAAGGGCGACCTGTACCGGCTGATGGCTTGGTTCCAGGATCCGCTGAAAAGTTCTTCCTGAAGCTGACCCCAGGATTTGATTGTGATATCGGGCATAGAACGCTCTCCTGATAAAGATATGGCCTGCGAAAGATTATACCCCGGTACTGACAAAAAAATCAACTTTCTACATTAAGTTGCACAACTCCAACCATTCAGGTAAAAGAAATGATGGATTATCTATATATAACTTTTCCGACGTCCGGCGTAGAAACATGGGTGTTTGTTCCATTTGTGGTGGCCTTTGTCCTCTCTTTTTTTACATCCATGGGCGGAATATCCGGTGCATTTATGCTACTGCCCTTTCAGATGAGCGTACTCAACTATACCTCTCCTTCGGTCAGCGGTACGAATCAATTCTTCAATATTATCGCAATTCCAAGTGGCGTCTGGAAGTATATCAAAGAGAAACGGATGGTCTGGCCTCTGACGTGGGCAGTGACTATTGGTACACTTCCCGGTGTCTGGATCGGTGCATGGCTGAGGGTAGAATATCTGAGAAATCCGGAAAATTTCAAATTGTTTGTAGGTATTGTCCTGTCCTATATCGGTATCAAACTCGTCGCTGATTCTGTGAAAAACCGAAAAAAAGGGGCTGCTAAAAGGGAAAATAATTCTTCCGGGCAAAAGTTAGCGTTTGTTGTGACGGATACCCGTTTTTCCCTAAAGCAGATTGAGTTCAAATTCGATGGAGAGCAATTTTCTTTTTCGGTTCCGGGAGCCCTGCTACTTTGCTTTATTGTAGGTATTATAGGGGGAATATACGGTATCGGCGGCGGATCAATAATAGCACCGTTTTTTGTCACATTTTTTCAGCTTCCGGTTCATGCAGTCGCCGGTGCGGCTTTGATGGCAACATTTGTTACCTCGGTGGCGGGTGTTGCCATATATAACGTAATGGCTCTTTTTTATCCCGGAACATCTATTGCACCTGATTTTTTTCTCGGAACTATTTTCGGCATTGGCGGTTTTCTGGGTATGTATCTCGGCGCTACATGCCAGAAATATGTACCCGCACATATTATCAAAATCATACTATGTATCTGTATTCTTTTTGTCGCCGTGCAATATATTAAAGATTTTTTATTTTAAAGGCTTTATTGCTCAGTTGAACTCTGAGACGCCTATCATGGCATCTGAAACGCGCCTGCAACGTCAGGATTTAATAATTGATATGATCCACTAAATAAAAACGCCCCTGAAAACCAATATGTTTTCAGGGGCGTAATCGTCATAATAAAATTATAACCTCTAATCCATGCTACGTCCTTCTTCAACACCGTGGCAGGCCACAAACCCGCCGCTGGGAAGTTCGAGTAATAGAGGCACTTCCTGGGTGCACCGGTCATTGGCATAAATGCAACGCCCGTGGAAAACACAGCCTGTAGGCAGGTTTACCGGTGTGGGAACCTCGCCCTTGAGCTTGAGGTGCTTGGCCTTTTTTTCCCCAACTTTTGGAATGGCGGACAAAAGCGCCCGTGTATATGGGTGACGAGGTTCGTAGAACAGATCATGAGCCGTGGCCAGTTCACAAAGGGTGCCCAGATAAAGCACAGCCACTCTATTGGATATATGATGCACCACGGATAGATCATGGGTGATGAACAGATAGGTCAGGTTCATCTCTTCTCTCAGTTCCATCATCAGGTTTAGTATCTGGGCCTGAATGGAGACATCCAGGGCAGAGACAGGCTCATCCGCCACGATAAACTCGGGATCTAAGATCAAGCCTCTGGCAATGGAGATCCGCTGGCGCTGTCCCCCTGAAAACTCATGGGGATACCGGGTAATCCAGGCCGGGTCGACCCCTACCTTTTGCATGACATCAGCGACCTTGTCACCGACTTCAGCCCCGCTCATTTTGGGGTTGTGGTACCGCAGGGGTTCTTCCAGGGTCTGACGGACGGTTTTTCTGGGGTTGAGGGAGGCATAGGGATCCTGGAAAATCATCTGCATTTTTTTCCGATAGGGCATCCACTGCTCATGGTTCAGATTATCAATGCGGTCCCCGTCAAACCGGACTTCTCCTGAGTTGGGGGGATAAAGCCCCATAATCACCCGGGCCAAAGTGGACTTGCCGCAGCCGCTCTCTCCGACCACGCTTAGGGTTTCTCCCCTGTTTATAAAAAGGGAGACGTCATTCACGGCCTTAACCGTGGTTTTTTCAAGTTGAAATTTACCACCCTTGAAGGAGAGCTGATCCAACAGGCCGCCGGAAATATCAAAATGTTTAACCACATTTTTCATGGTAACGAGAGGTTTTTCAGTGTTCATTTTATATCCTTCGCAGCTTTTGCTGACTATTTCATATGGCAGGCTGCCATGATCCCGTTGCCCTTGTCCTCAAGTGCAGGTTCCTTTTGGGTACAGATATCCTGACGCAGCTCGCACCGCGGATTGAAGGCACACCCATCGGGGATGTCGGTCAGGGTGGGCATCATACCCGGAATCTGTTTTAACTCCTCACCCGGTGGAATGGATCCCGGAATAGAAGCGATCAATCCTACGGTATAGGGATGAACCGGATTATGAACCACTTCATCAGTCGGGCCGTATTCAATAATTTTTCCGGCATACATGACAGCGATTTTCTCGGTCACCTGGGAGACCACGCCCAAATCATGGGTGATCAGGATCAGCCCCATCTGCTCTTTTTCGCAGAGATCCTGGAGCAGGTCCATAATCTCCGCCTGGATAGTCACATCCAGGGCGGTTGTGGGTTCGTCGGCAATTATAACGGCCGGATCCACCAGCAGGGAGATGGCGATGATGATTCTCTGGCGCATACCGCCGGATAATTCATGGGGATATTGATTCAGCCGTTCCTCAGGTGAAGGAATCTGTACTTTCTTTAGCTTTTCCAGAGCAATCTTCCTTGCCGCGGCCTTGGAAACATTCCGATGGGCCCGAACGGTCTCAATCATCTGAAACCCGATGGTAAAAACCGGGTTCAGGGTCATCATGGGGTCCTGGAATATCATGGCGATGCGGTTCCCTCTGATTTTCCGCATCTGTGTATCTGAATAGTCTGATATTTTCTTACCTTCAAACCAGACACTACCCCTGGAAATAAACCCGGGTTTTGAAATCAGATTAATAATGGAAAAACCGGTAACGGACTTTCCAGCCCCGCTTTCTCCAACCAACCCCAGGCGTTCGCCCTTGTCCAGGGTAAAACTGGCACCGTCAATTGCTGTTATATCACCAGTCCGTAAGGCAAATTTCACCTCAAGGTCTTTGACTTCTAAAAGATGAGACATCGTAAACTTCCTATCCTTTGTAGAGTTTGGGGTTGAGTACATCCCTTAGCCAGTCACCTAAAAGGTTGATGACCAAAACAAATATCACCAGCCAGATGCCGGGGAAGACCGTAATCCACCAGGAACCGGAGAAAAAGTATTCCTGCCCTGCCCGGATCAGAGATCCTAAGGAGGGCTTTGTCACAGGCATTCCAAGTCCCAGGAAAGAGAGAGCGGCCTCACTCATGACCGCGTTGGCCACCTGGATAGTGGAGATGACCATTACCGATGTCAGGGAGTTTGGCAGAATATGGCGGAACATGATGGTCCATTTAGGCAGACCGATGACCCGGGCAGCCTCCACATATTCCTTGTTTTTCTCTCCCATTGCAGAGGCCCGGATGGTCCTTGCGAACATAGGCCAGTTGGACAGGCCGATAATGATGGTCAGCAATGGAACAGCCAATTGCTCAAACCGCCCAAGTCCGAATACCACCTGAAAAATGGCAGACATGAAAATGGCCACCATCAGATAGGGAAAGGAAAATTGGATATCTGCCAGCCGCATTAGAATGGCATCGGTTTTTCCACCCATATAACCGGCTAAAAGCCCCAATACAACACCGATAAATCCCTGAAGCGCCACAGCACCGACACCGATGATGATGGATGTCCTAAGGCCGTAAAGCATGGTGGACAGCATATCCCTTCCCTGGTTGTCTGTTCCCAGAAGGAATTCATCTGTGCCATCAGCCATCCACACCGGCGGAATTTCGGAATTCATGATGTCGATATTGGCGGAATCATAGGGATTCATGGGTGAAATCCACGGTGCCATTAATGCCATGCCAAGGAATAGTACCAGGACAACAAAGGAGGAAATCGCCACCTTGTCCCGCTTAAAGCTATATAAAAAGTATGATTCTTTGAATTTTTGAAGTTTAGTTTTCATTTTGTCCCTGTAATTCTAACGGTGGGATTGATGAAGCCGTAGAGAATATCCACTACCGTATTAACAAATACAAACAGACTGGCCACCACCACAAGATATGCGAT
>PIVQ01001275.1 GCA_003354055.1 Desulfobacteraceae bacterium
TTGCCCATGTCCGGAATCAGGGTCAGGGGCAGTTCAATGTGGTACTCCAGTTCAATGGCGTAGTGATAGCCGAAATTATGATAAAATCCCGGTATCCCCTGGATCATGCAAAGATCATAGCCATTGTCTTTTACATGGTTATCAAAGGCCGTGTTCAATTGCCTCATCATCCCCTTTCCCCGGCAGGTATCCAGCGTGCCTACCAGACCCATCTCCGCAACCTTAAGCCGGATCCCGTTAACTTCCCAGGTCCAGGGAATCAGGGTAAATGATGACACAGGTTCCCCTGTGGTGTCCTCCACCATGGTAAACCAGTGGCTTTTTTTCAGGCCCGGCAGATGATTGAAAAAGGTTTCGGCAAGGTCGCCCACCTTCTGGGGATGGAAAACTTTGTTTAAAAGAACGCAGATGCGCTCCCCGTTTTCACGGGTTTCAGGTGTTGTTAACGTATATGTCATTGGAATTTCCTTGGAAATTTTATAATGCTTTTTCGTCATAGGTAAGGGACAGGCCTACCCCCACCTCTTTGACCGGGCTTACCCGGGCCAGGGCGATTTTTGAATTCAGATCAGTACAATGGCAGGCATGGACCGCCTTGGGTGCAAGATCTTTAAAAAAATCCAGGGTGCCCCGGAGCTGGTCGTCTGCAGGATTCAGCAGATGGAAGCCGCCGATCACATCCGCTATCCTGGTCTCCTTACAAACCTTTTGGGCATAGGCAATGGTATTGCAGATGCCGGCATGGGCACAGCCCGTAATAATGACCAGACCCTGCTCCGAGTGATAGACCAGAGCGGAATCATCCATGACCAGGTCCGGCTGATCGCAGTCTTCTTTGTTGCCAAAAGACGTCTTGCCCTCAAAGTCGTTTTCTCTGGGAATCTCTCCCAGAAAGGTCAGCCTGTCCGAAAGTCGGACCGGCGTCCGGCTCAGGTTTAACTCCAGATGTCTGGCGGTTTTTTCTCTGGACATGAGGCTGCCGAACTCAGCGAAAGTATCCATGCCCGCAGAGGTGAAAATCTCCGGATGTCCCACCAGAACCGGTCGTTTATGGGGGCGTTTTTCAATTTCAAGCTCGGTAAAGTACCGGATAAACGGGTCCAGTCCCCAGGTATGGTCCAGATGGCTGTGGGAGATTGCAAGATAATCCAAGTTGGAAAGATCCTTGCCCATTTTTACGGCATTTTGGATAAAAAGATCTGAATAGCCGGTATCAAAGAGTACCCGGGTGTCGTGGTCTTCAATCAGCAGGGACAGTCCGGGTTCTGCAAAAAAATATCTGTCAATCAATGTATTATTGTCTATCAATACGGTCAGTTTCATGGGAAATCCTTATTTTCGGATAGTATTATTTTGTCCGGTTCTTTTCAGCAAACCGGTCTGAGCAACAGGCAGACATACCCGTATTCCGCTCCATAGGTTCTGCCGATTTCAACTTCATGGGTCAT
>PIVQ01001276.1 GCA_003354055.1 Desulfobacteraceae bacterium
CATCGGTGTCCGGTAATCATTATCGCCACGCTATAAAATTTCGCGAATAAAGCCCGCTACTTTGCCGCCAGCGTAGCACATCGGCTTTTTTTGCTTTTGCCCCTTCTTGCCGATCTGGCGAACCTGTCGCCACAGGAAAAAGGCAAAGACTTCAAAAGTCGAGCGACTTTAAAAGATATTAATGCTGTGGTTTCGTGGATTCATAACGACATCATGCCCTGTTTCCGGTATCATGAGGCAGGCCGTTAATATAAGGAGGGTGCCGTGCTTGAACATTCATTATTTGATCTTCTGTCCGAAAAAATCATTGATGCCGCGCAATATGTGCGCGGCATCCGCAAAAATGCAGCATTATCGGATGTCAGCTTTGTCATGGCCGGCATTTCGCGGGTGCTTTCAAAATCCAACTCCGGACGTGAGTGGCTCCAGTGCGATCCGAACTTCAACATCGGCAGAAGTACATTCTTCGATGCTCTTGCCTCGAAACGCCGCAAGCAGATCTCTGAACAGCTGAGTGAAAAGTTTACGCAACAACTTCGCACCAGTATGCGAGTGGCGGGAGTCGACTTTCTTGCCGAGATCCCGAAACTCTCCGATGTGGAGGTCATCGCCGTGGACGGACATGAGATCGCGCACCCGCAACACGCCGCCACGAACGAAAAGGGGCGCTTCACCACCATGAAAATGATATACGGCATGGATCTGCATACCGGAACCACCAAGCCGCTGTGCCGGGTCGGAAAGGATGGGCTCAAGGCGCATGAGTGGCCGGAGTTTAAGCGGTTGCTCAGTGCGCAAATCAAAGCCCGGGAAGTCCATTCACCCATCTTCTACGTGCTCGACCGCGCGTACATCGACATTGCATTCTGGCAGAAGATGCTCAAAAAGAACGTCTTCATGCTCACGCGCTACAAAGAAAACATGAATCCGATGATGAAACAGCCCGTCGATTTCGATCAGGATGACCCGCGCAATCAAGGAGTTGATGGCTGTTACCTGCTTGGCTTCGACGGAAAAGGCATGGCCTATCTCATCGAGTACACCGATCCAGAGACTGGAACGGAATACAGATTCATCACCACCGCCACCCAGCTGCTCCCCGGAGAGCTCGCCTGGCTCTACCTCTGCCGCTGGCGGATCGAAAAGGCCTTCGATACCTTTGAAAACGATCTGGAGGAAGACAAGGCTTGGGCCACCGGCAATACCGCGGTGTGACAGCAAGCCTGCTTCAGCTCGACGGCAGGCTATCTGCTGCGTTTAGTTGAACACGTGCTCAATGTCGAGCATGACCTTCGCGATGAAAAAGTAATTCGGAAATATGAGCGTGAACTCGATCGACGCCGTGAAAAAGCTCGACAGGCTGGCCGCAGTCTCTCCCGATTTATCGACACAGGGCAACGAATGGCCAAGCTCTCGCTGCAATATCTACGCTGCTTTCGAAAGCATTT
>PIVQ01001277.1 GCA_003354055.1 Desulfobacteraceae bacterium
TCGGCTCCAAAATTACTTGATCTTTTGTTTTCAAAATACCCTGTCTTTTAAGGGGTTTTGGAAATAAGTTTCTGCCCTTCAGGGTATTTAGATCAAGTTATTTTGTAACGATTCCTAAGCGATAGTATAGTCTGTCGCCATGATATATAAAACGAGCATCCCATAACAGGAGCAATGAGAGGGTTTATTTCGTATCCCAAAAGTTTGATGATACGGTGTTACAGGGATAGTCCACAGGTTTGATTTTCCTTTGGAAATTGAGTTTAATATACAACCTTGAACGTCTCAAACGCTCTGGTAATATTCTATCAAATTCAAATTTTCAACTCTATATATTATCAACTTGAATTTGGAAGCATTATCTATGTTGTTGTTTCCGGTTTATATAATTGAATCTTAACATTTGCGAAGCGTCCTTTCAGTTCTACTTTAGGCGTTGGGTTATGGAATCATTTTCGTTCTTGAGATTCTCAGCATGTAATTATATAATGCCTTTTTTAAAATTAAATGTGGCTGAAGCCATTTGAAATAAAGGACTTTTTATGAACAAAGAACTAAATGCCATTCTTACGGTGATCGCTATTGGTTATGAGGTTAAAATCACGATCAATAATATAGATCTCGGTGTTAAAGGGCTGAAATCAGAATCTTTCAAATTATTTGGAAAAGACAATCCAACCCTACCTATGTTGCCTGAAGATATGAAAAAACAAATCTGCCTACAAGATGGGCAAAACACTATTATAGTTCATTGCAAACGTGTTGATGAAGCATCATCACCCGAACTGACAATTGAATTGCAGGCTAGAGAACAATTTGTAAGCGGTGCAAATGTTTTTTCCAAAAAAGAAAAAATTGCGGTTGGACAGGAAAAAGAATTTACTGAAGTATTTTCCCTATAACACGATTCAATGGCTTATCGCTAAGGGTTCACTCAAAAATAAATTACCAATTTTGGGAGTTGCATCACCTGTACAGCAAGGCGTGAAAACTAAGGTATATTATAATCTGTAATGTAAGGCTGAAATTAGCTGTTAAGGTACCAGTTTCAGCCTTTTTTGAATCGAAGCCCGGCACAATATTTTGTGGTTGGGGAAATTGGATCTGGCGATCGAAGATTCACATAATACAATCTCTTGGCAGTTCGAAGATTCTTCAGGGTAAACAAATTATATATGGCGGTGATTTCAAAAGTTTAATTTTTTGAGACTACGTGCCGCATTACATCAAGGGCTGAACTCGGCACTCCGGGCCTGCCTGACACAGCTACCTGAAACCTGCATTACCTGCATGTGTTTGCCTTGACCGGAGGGGCGGACCTGCTTGACTTTAACCAATCTCTTGGGGTAGAAGGATCTATCATAAAAAAGTCATTTCAAAGACACAAGGTGAAAATATGGATGCAATACATATGAGGGGAGGTTCTCTTTTGGGATGTGCTGCCTTTG
>PIVQ01001278.1 GCA_003354055.1 Desulfobacteraceae bacterium
AACCTCATCTCGGATAAGGGCTGGATCGCCTTTAACATCAAGGATGAGTTCCTTCAAAAAAATCACTCCTCGGGATTTTCAGATCTGATTGACCGGATGGTTGAAGAGGATGTCATGGAAATTATTGACCAGCAGCACTACCAGCACCGCCTCTGCCTCGATGGCACACCGCTCAACTACTACGCCGTTGTTGGCAAAAAACAGGGGGATATTTCAGACCGGATGCTCAGGGACTTCCAATAGACCCCAGAAAAATAGATCAAGGAAAAGGAGACAAGATGTTAGACAACATAGAAAGCTTCCAGCCCAGAATGACCGTTTTCAATAAAAAACAGACCATGGCGGTCCATGAGGCAGCGCTGTCCATACTGAGCACCACAGGATTTCGGATGGAACACGACGGGGTCCTGGAGATGCTCCTGGATTACGGCTGCAGCCTGACAAGGGATGACCGGGTCACCATGCCCGAGACCCTGGTGGAAGATGCCATACTTTCCGCCCCCAAGCGGATTGATATTTTTGACCAGGCCGGGGAGCTGGCCATGCCCCTGGAAGGAGAGAGTTTCTTCTTCGGCACAGGCTCGGACACCATCTTCACCCATGACCTTGAGACCTGCGAACGGCGCCGGACAAGACTTGCGGATATCGGCAATTTTGCCAGGCTCGCCGATGCTCTGGAGCATATCGATTTTGCCATGTCCATGGGCAACCCCGAGGATGTTGACATTGAAGAAATCTATGTCCGGGTCTTTGAAGAGATGGTCCGGAACACCAACAAGCCCATCTGCTTTATTGCGGACAGCGGTCAGGACATCCGGCAGATCCACAGGATCGCCTGCGCCGTAGCAGGCGGAGAAGAGGAATTAAGAAAAAAACCGTTTCTGTTCAACTACTCAGAGGCGATCAGCCCCCTCCTCTACCCTGCAAACGTCATGGACAAACTGACCTTCTGCGCGGAAAAACAGATCCCCATCTGCCTGCCCTCGGGCTGCAATGCCGGCGGCGGCGGGCCTGTCACACTGGCAGGCGCCATGGCACAGGGTATCGCAGAGAACCTGGTGGGACTGGTGATCCATCAACTGACCAGTAAAGGCGCGCCCTTCCTCTTTGCCCCCAACGTATCGGTTCTGGACATGAAGCATACCGTGGTGTCCTACGGCTGTACCGAATGGAGCCTGACCCAGGCCGCCTTTGCCGATATGCGGGACCAGCTTTACAATATTCCCATCTGGTCCTTTGCCGGGTCCACCGATGCCAAAACAATCGATGCACAGGCAGGAGCGGAAGCCATGCTGTCAATTATCACCGCTATGCTGTCCCGGTGCAACGTGATTCATGACGTGGGATATATGGAATCCGGCCATACCTCCAGCCTGGAGCTGCTGACCATGTCGGATGAACTCATCGCCATGGCCAAGTATTTTGCAAAAGGAATCCCCGTGAACCG
>PIVQ01000482.1 GCA_003354055.1 Desulfobacteraceae bacterium
AATTAAATCTGATTTTGCTGAAGGAGTGAGGCGGTATTTATGCATTCCTGACCTCAGAAACAATTTCGCTTACGGATTGATCAACAAATTCCCCCCGTTTAGCTTGATCAGCACCAATCGATAGGCGTTCTTTTAACATTTCAAGTTTCATGTGCTGCACCAATTCTTCGTTTTTTTCCCAGAACCGCAAAGCATCCCGAATCACTTCACTGGCATTGTTGTAAAAACCTGATGCTACTTTTTGCTTAACTTTGGTTTCAAGCTCAGGCGTTAGTGAGATATGCATACTGCCCTCCTTATCTAAGAGACAACTACATACCACAATAGCAAAACTACAAACATTGTCAATCTTTGTAGTTATCCATTGTTGTGTTCAAAGTGTCTATAATCTATCAGGATAAAAAATCATACTGAGCCTACATGTGTTGACCCTAATGGAAAGCCTCTTTCAAGTGAATATCAAGGACAGATGTGCTATGATGCCCCTTCGACACTTTCATAAAATTAGAATCAGGGATTCATGGATAATAAAACATATGCAAGGCAACGGTGGGCTCAAAGCCGAGCCGCTGCAGAGAAAAAGTTCAGGCAGAAAGCTGCCTTATCAAGCTTAGGAAAAGTCCGGAGATTCAGAAACACGGCTCATTTGTTTGGCCGGGTCCTCAAGTTTACCCCTATGTACGAAAGAGGACTTTATAATGCCGCTCATCCCCGTCTTATTAAAAAGGACCTGGTATTCAAGACACTACCAGTGGATTTTCACGGTTACACTATTCTTCATCTCACGGATCTCCATCTTGATTTCATACCTGAACTTCCCCACAGGATCTGTTCCCTGGTAAAGGGGATTCGTCCTGATATCTGTGTGATGACCGGGGATTATGTAACCGAATACCGGAAAGACAAGTTCAAAGAAATACTGGCCCCAATGGGGCAAATTGCGTCTGCTGTCAATGCCAGGGACGGCGTCTGCGCAATTCTCGGTAACCATGATACCTGGGGTATGGTGGAGCATTTCGAACGTATGGGCATTCGTGTCCTTGTGAATGAAACCTGTAACATCCAAAGGGAAGGTGCCCGGATTTCCATTACCGGGGTGGATGACCCCCATGAGTATTTGACCCCTGAAGCGGTTCAGGCATTGAAAACTTCTGATAGCAACTCGTCGGATAAAAATTTTAAAGTGGCCCTGGTCCATACTCCGGAGCTTTATCAAGAGGCGGGGGAAAACGGATACGATCTATATTTGGCAGGTCATACCCATGGGGGGCAAATCTGTCTGCCCGGAGGTATTCCCCTTGTACTTCATCTGAATAAAGGGCATAGATACGGTAAAGGGCTATGGCAGTACAGGTCCATGACCGGATATACCAGCCAGGGGACCGGGGCTGTGGGGATCCCCATCCGGCTGAACACCTTTAGCGAAGTTACCCTGCTGACCCTTCGATCTGCAGCAGAGTAGCGGCGCGGGAGAGTTGAAAACAAATAGGAATTAGGGATTAAAATGGAAACAGACTGGAATTTTGACGAGATAATTGACAGAAGCAACACCGGCTCCATGAAATGGGAACCATCAGTACTGGTAGCCAAATTCGGCCAGGGTAAGGAAAATCTTTTACCTCTCTGGGTGGCAGACATGGATTTTTACTGCCCCGCTGAGGTGCGTAAGGCTATGGAAGATCGTCTGGCCCATCAGATCTATGGATACACCATCCCGGACAAAGGCTACAATAAAGCTTTGATCGAGTGGTACGGCCACCGTCACAACTGGGAGATAAAATCCGAATGGATTCTGAATACACCCGGGGTCGTACCGGCGGTTAATTACCTGATCCAGCGTTTTACACAACCCGGTGACGGGGTGATGTTACAAACTCCGGTCTATTATCCTTTTGCCACATCTATCCAAACCAACGGCAGGCAGGTTATAGATAATCCATTGAAAATGGTTAACAATCGGTATGAGATGGATTTTGAAGACCTGGCCCAAAAAGCTGCTGATCCCAGGGTGAAAATGGCCATTCTCTGCTCCCCTCATAATCCAGTGGGCCGGGTCTGGACACGGGAAGAACTTGAACTATTCGGACAAATTTGCATAGACAACAATGTACTAATATTCGCCGATGAGATCCATTGCGACCTAATCATGCCCGGATATAAACACATAAGTTTTCAATCTATTTCTGAAAACTTTGCTCAAAATTCCATTGCTGCAAATGCCGCTTCAAAAACATTTAACCTGGCAGGGCTTTCCCATTCCAGCCTCGTGGTTCCCAATGATGACCTTCGCGCTGAAATGGGCATCTATTTTGAGACGTTGGGGATGAACCCCAAGGGAAGCGGTAGTCTTTTCGGTGCCATAGCAACCCAGGCAGCCTATGAAAAGGCTGAGCCCTGGCTTGAGGATTTGATTTCATATCTGAATGAAAATTTTATCTATCTGAAACAGCGGGTGGAAACTGAGCTTCCCGGCGTGAAGGTTTTTGATCTGGAGGCCACCTATCTGCCCTGGATTGATTTCAGGTCTCTTGGACTGTCACCTGAAAAGATAGTTGAAATCGTGGAGAAAGATGCCGGGTTGGCTCTGGATCACGGTGACTGGTTCGGGGATAACGGCGCAGGATTCGAACGGATCAACATTGCCTGTCCAAGAGGACTTATGGAAAAAGCGATTGATGCTCTTGTGAAAGCATTCTCATCTTAATGCTTGCTTGCTATGCGGCTTTTCTCACTGTTCTAACTTTTTTAGGATAACTCCTTGATTTTTCAAACCTATTTCTGGTTCATGGGGTTCTGTATATAAAATTGCTGGGTTACAGGGAATCACTCTTGCGAGGTGTATCTCAGTTATGATACAAAATTTTGGTATGTACAAAAAATGTCTAATATTTTTTCTCTTTTGTCTTTGTTTGTTTTCCATTATCGCCGTTGTAAAATCATCCCAGACCTTTGAAAATCTTCCAGGTTGGATCATATTTGCACTGTTAACGGGTGTGGGGCTGATTGTTGCTGCCGGAACAAGATTTAGAGTTCAGGCTCAAAAATATATTTTTGATTTGAAAGAAAATGACACAAAGTATAGTGCGCTAATCAATAATTCTGCTGACCTTAGTTACAGAACCAATGCTGATGGAAAAATTAATTTTGTTTCTCCTTCCGTTTATAAACTATCCGGCTACACTATAGATGAAGCCATAGGGATGAAAATGGCTGAAGAGGTCTATGCAATTCCGGAGCAGAGAGATGCATTTTTAGCAGCACTTGCGGAAAAAGGAATCGTTACTGATTTTGAAGCCCGGTTGAAACGAAAAGATGGCACAACCTGGTGGGCATCTACGAATGCCCATTTTTATAAAGACGATGATGGAAATGTGATAGGGGTTGAGGGCATTACCAGAGATATTACTGAGCGCAAACTGACCGAAAAAGCACTTTTAGAGAGCGAAAACAAAATGCGGAGCATCTTTAGAGCCGTTCCGGTGGGCATCGGTATTGTATCTGACTGGGTGCTTACCGAAGTTAATGAACGGTTCTGTGAGATCACCGGATATACAAAGTTAGAGTTAATTGGAAAAAATACCCAAATGCTCTATCCCACAAAGGAAGAGCATCAATATGCAGGAAGAGAACAACTCAGGCAGCTTAAAAGCCGGGGAACCAGTACGATTGAAACGTATTTAAAATGCAAAAATGGCGAAACAGCCTATGTCTTGATCAATTCAGCACCTCTTAATTCGGAGGATTTGTCAGTCGGATTTACGTTTGCGGTTTTGGATATCTCAGCACGAAAACAGGCAGAGGAAACACTACGGAAACGAGAGGAACGATATCGAGAGTTTTTTGAAGAAGACCTTTCAGGTACATATATTTCAAGTCCCGAAGGGGAACTGATCGACTGTAACCAGGAATATAAAAGGATTTTTGGATTTGACAACACCCGACATGCAAAGCAAATATCCGTGGTTCAATTGTTTCAAAATCCCAATGAGAGAATCAAATTTTTAAATCGTATTAAAAATGAAAAACGGGTGACAAATCATGAAACCGTATTTGAAACAATTGACGGTGACACGGTCCATGTGCTTGAAAATGCTTCAGGTGTCTTTGATAAAAATGGTAATTTAAAACAAATTAAAGGGTTCTTGCTGGATATTACAGAGCAAAGAAAACTTGAATCTCAACTGTTGCAATCACAAAAATTGGAAGCTATTGGAACTTTAGCCGGCGGGATTGCCCATGACTTCAATAATATCCTGTCAGGCATATTTGGGTACTCCCAGTTGGCGGATATGAATATCAACAATCCGGTCAAATCAAAGGTCCACATCCGTCAAATAATGAAGGGTGCAAAAAGAGCAGCCGAGTTGGTTCAGCAGATACTGACCTTTAGCCGAAAATCAGAATATCAAAAACATTCGTTTGCTATTTATATTGCTGTCAACGAAGCACTGAATCTATTGCGTTCTTCACTGCCATCCACCATTGAAATACAAAAGAAAATTGATTCAAAAGCAATGGTTTTTGCCGATCCGACAAAGATACATCAAGTGATTATGAACTTATGTACCAACGCATATCATGCCATGAAAAAAACAGGGGGGCAGATGACAGTCTCTTTGACTAAAATAACGGTTATAAACCAGAAGAGCTTGAATAATGAAATAATGCCTCCAGGGAATTATCTTAAATTAACAGTGGATGATACAGGCCATGGTATGGATAAAACAACACTGGAAAAAGCATTTGATCCCTATTTTAGCACAAAAAAGAGTGGAGAGGGCACAGGATTGGGGTTGGCGCTTGTTCAAGCCATTGTTGAGGAACATGATGGATTTTTAGACGTTATCAGCACGCCTGATAAAGGATCTCAATTTAATATTTATTTCCCCGTTATTACAGAAATTGGGGAGCCTGCTGTGACGGATGTGGAAGCGGATTTTTCATTGCAGGGGCATGAAAGAATAATGTTTGTGGATGATGAGGAGTCCATTCGACTTTCAATAGGAAATTTATTGGAAGATAATGGGTATACTGTTCAGCTGTTTCAAAGTGGTGAGGAGGCGTTGAATGAATTTAAAAACCATCCCCACCATTTTGATTTGATCATTACAGATATGACAATGCCCGGTATTACAGGCGACCAACTTGCCGTTGCGTTTTTAAGCATCAGGCCGGATATTCCGATCATGCTTTGTACCGGCTACAGTGAAAAAATTTCCGAAGCCAAAGCACTTGAACTGGGTATTAAAAAGTATTTTCAAAAACCAATTGTGTATCAAAAACTTTTATTTTTTATTCGGGAAGTTCTTGATACTAAATAAACCTCTTGCTGTCCTGTTCTATGCAAAACCCCGGGCCAGGGTATCTATTATTTGGTTTATGCTCCCAGATAGGCCTTTTTGACATCAGGATTAACCAATAGTTCATCTGCGGGTCCTTCAAGGACAAGCGATCCGTTTTCAATTACATAACCGCGCTGGGCGAACTTCAACGCCAAACGGGCATTCTGCTCCACCAGAAGAATGGTGGTGCCCAGTTTGTTAATCTCTTTTAAGGCATCAAACATGTCCAGCATGAGTAAAGGGGCAAGACCCATGGAGGGTTCATCCAGCAGCATGATCTTTCTGCCGGACATGTAGGCCCTTCCAACGGCAAGCATTTGCTGCTCTCCGCCGGACAGGGTGCCGGCCAACTGATCCCGCCGTTCTTCAAGTCGCTGAAATAAATCAAATACCCACTTGAGATCTTTTGTGATCTGATCCTTGTCTTTTCTGGCAAAGCAGGCCAGGGTCAGGTTCTCGGTAACTGTGAGGTTTCCGAATATCCTCCGGCCTTCAGGCACGTGGGA
>PIVQ01001279.1 GCA_003354055.1 Desulfobacteraceae bacterium
AGCTGACGCTTGACATCCGGATGGTTTATAATGGCAACCGGTTTGGGATCCTTGTCAAATATCTTGGTCAGATCAGTCCCCTGGACTCTTTCTTTGGCATAGTTCACCGCATTGATATAGGAGGCTGTGGCAAAACCAAATCCCTGCATACCAACACCCAGACGGGCTTCATTCATCATGACGAACATGGCTTTCATGCCCTTGTTCGCTTCACCCAGGAGTTCTCCTACGCAATTACCTTTGGATCCAAAGGAGAGGGATGCGGTTGCATTACCATGAATTCCCATCTTTTCTTCAAGACCGGTACAGGTCACATCGTTGAACTCACCAACACTGCCGTCTTCATTGACTCTGAATTTGGGAACCAGAAACAGGGAAATACCTTTTGTACCGGCAGGGGCCCCTTCTATTCTGGCAAGTACGGGATGGATAATATTTTCAGTGATATCCTGATCTCCACCGGAGATGAAAATCTTATTACCGGTAATGGTATAGGTACCGTCGTCATTTTTTACGGCAGTTGAAGTCAGGTTACCAACGTCGGAACCGGCTTCAGGTTCGGTCAGACACATGGTGCCGGCCCACTTACCTGTGTAAAGGTTTTTAAGGTAGGTCTTTTTCTGTTCATCAGTACCGAATTCTTCAACCAGTTTACCTGCACCATGGGTAAGCCCCGGGTACATGAGGAAGGCACAGTTAGCCCCTGTGAACAACTCACCGGCAGCAGTGGCCAATACTCTCGGCATGCCCTGGCCGCCATATTCCGGATCGTCACACATGGCCAGCCACTCGCCTTCACAAAACAGCTCATAAATTTTGTGAAAGGATTTAGGCACGATAACCTTATCGTTTTCAAGAACGCACCCCTGCTCATCACCTTCTTTATTTGTGGGCAGGAGCTCTTTGACAGCCAGATTTCTGGCCTCTTTTACAACCATGTCCATGGTTTTTTTATTAAAATCTTCAAAGAGCTCATGCTCAGAAAGCTCTGAGGCTGAAAGCATTTCATGAAGTACAAAGTCCTGGTCCCGTCTGTCTGCGATGGATTGTGCCATTGGAGGTTACTCCTTCTTAATTATAAAAATAATGCGTATTAATTTGCCTTATAAATCAGTTCTATATTTATTCATCTTTAATCATGCCATCATTTAATTATACCATTGGTAAACATATCAAAAATCATTGAAAGCCGTTGATCAGCCTTTGCCTCATCATCATTTCTGAACAGGGAGGCCCAGGCAGCCGAATGAACTATATCAGCGTAAAGCTCAGCCATATCCCGGCTGGGATAGGGTTTGAACTCTCCGGTCTCAATCCCCAGTTCAAACAAATCCTGAAACAATGCCACCATCCTGTCATGGAAGGTGTTTACCTTTTCATTAAGTTTGGGCATGGCCACGGCATCAATATTACTCCGCTCGGAAATATAGATTTTCACCACTTCC
>PIVQ01001280.1 GCA_003354055.1 Desulfobacteraceae bacterium
CTGGAAGTGCTTACCGGACTTTCGCAGGGAGATAATATTGTGGTCTCAGGCCAGTTTCTCCTGGATTCGGAGTCCAAGCTTAAAGAGGCCATCCAGAAGATGATGAATGCAAAGAAAAAGCCTGAACCGTCCGGAGATGATTTCTTCGACGACATGGATGAAGCCGATATGGAAGAAACCGACAAGGATTCATTCTTCGAGGACATGGGATAGGGAGCATAAGATCATGATCGATAAAATTATTGAATGGTCTGTGAACAATAAGTTCATGGTAGTCCTGGCCACTTTGTTTGTTATTGCAGGCGGCATCTTTGCCATGGTCAACACCCCCCTGGACGCCATTCCCGACCTTTCAGACGTACAGGTAATTATCTATACGGAATATCCGGGTCAGGCCCCCCAGGTGGTGGAAGACCAGGTGACCTATCCCCTGACAACGGCTATGCTCAGCGTGCCCTTTGCCAAAGTAGTCCGGGGGTACTCCTTTTTCGGGTATTCCTTTGTCTATCTGATTTTTGAGGACGGCACCGATATTTACTGGGCAAGATCCCGTGTGATGGAGTATCTGAACTTTGTATCCGGCCGTCTGCCGGAGGGGGTTACCCCCAGCCTTGGGCCGGATGCCACAGGCGTGGGTTGGGTTTATCAGTATGTGCTCGAAGATACCAGCGGCACCCAGGATTTGTCCACGCTGCGGTCTCTTCAGGACTGGTTTTTAAGGTATGAACTCACTGCCGTGCCCGGCGTATCCGAAGTGGCCAGCATCGGCGGATTTGTAAAGCAGTACCAGGTTGAGGTGGATCCCAACAGGCTGCTTTCCTACGAAATTCCCATCCAGAAGATCAAGCAGGCCATTCAGCGTGCCAACAAGGATGTGGGTGGCAAACTCATTGAGATGGGGGAAACCGAATTCATGGTTCGGGGGCTCGGGTATATCAAATCCGTTGAGGATATTGAAAATATAGCAGTTTCCGTTGACAGCAAGGGCACCCCGGTCCTGTTAAAGGACATTGCCAATGTGGTGATCGGCCCTGAGCTTCGCCGTGGTGTTCTGGAGTGGAACGGCGAGGGCGAAGTCGTTGGCGGCATTGTGGTCATGCGTTTTGGTGAAAATGCCCTGGAAGTCATCGGCCGGGTAAAGGAAAAGCTTGCAGAACTTGAAAAAGGGTTGCCCGACGGGGTGAAGATCGTATCCGGCTATGACAGGTCGTCCCTGATCCAGCGGGCCGTGGATACCCTGACCACCAAACTCACCGAAGAGATGATTGTGGTGGCCCTGATCTGTGTTATTTTCCTGCTTCATTTCCGATCTGCCTTTGTGGCTATTTTTACACTGCCGGTCGGCATTCTCATGTCTTTTCTCATCATGTACCCCATGGGGATCAATGCCAATATCATGAGTCTGGGGGGGATTGCCATTGCCATCGGCGTCATGGTGGATGC
>PIVQ01000483.1 GCA_003354055.1 Desulfobacteraceae bacterium
ATCGGCTCCAAAATTACTTGATCTTTTGTTTTCAAAATACCCAGTCTTTTAAGGGGTTTTGGAAACAAGTTTCTGCCCTTCAGGGTATTTAGATCAAGTTATTTTGTAACGATTCCTAACTTCTCCTTAAAGAGTATAGGAGAGGCGATCATTACAATAACAGGTGCAAAATAGTAACTGAGTGTCGCAATGGAGCGAGGTATGGTGATAGGCCTTGAATAAAAAAATCCAGTTGAATGCCATGGCGGTACCTGACAGAAAAAGAATGGGAAGCTCATTTTTTATCCGGGCAAAATGGAGTTTTTCAGCGGTCAGAATTTTATAAAAAATGATGGCGACAGATGCAATCAGGGCTCTGAACAGGGCAATCTCTCCCGGTGGCAGGGAGATGTTTTTTACAAACAATGCCAGTGTACCGAAAACTGCCATGGAGATTACTATTTTAAACTTTGCACTCATTGTTGTTTTTCAGAAGCCGTTCTAATCAGCTTTTCCATATTTATCCAAAATTTGTACAGTTGAAATATTATCAATCGGCACAATATATTTCTTAATATGCCTTGAAAAGAAAACATATCTTTTTACATACACATTTTTTAGTATCAGATGGGTTCCAGTATCTGACAATTCAGCAACATCAGCGTTAGAAATCTTTTTCGTGTTTAACCCAGTATCTGTTTCCTTGAATATCAGTTTAACTTTTTTATCCACTAATTTAAGATAATCACCGACTTTTTTTAACTTAAACAGACCGCCTATTTGAAAGTGTACATTTTTATTATTTTGGTTCATCCCTATCCAACATTTTTTTTATCAATATGGGTTACAATTGCATCCTTCATAAAGTATATTTGAATAGAACGCAAGACTTCTCAATACCCCCCACAGCGCTGACGCATGTTACCTATATTAATTACACTCAAAAAATTATGACCAATACCACATATGGTATTGGCCTGTTTCAGCTGAAAGCGATACTTTCTTTTTCCAGTTCTCACTGTTTCGTTCTGATATGAAACCCTGGAATCATAGACAAAATGGTCATTTTAGAAACATAAAATGTTTCAATCCAAAACCTTTGAGAATATATTTGATATCCAAAAGGAATCCTGAGTTTCAGACGCATCTTGAGATAGGATAATCTTAACTCACATCAATCATTATAAAGATCCAGATCCGGATAATGTTGTTTTGCGCATTCCTTACAAATACTGTGGCTGAAGGTAGCTTCCGAATGATCCTAAAGACTTCTTCTTCCAGCAAGTGTTTTTTTTCGATTTCAAAAGTTACGGTAATTTGAAAAATCAAGAACAACTGCCAATCCGGTGAGTTTTCGTGCCGGATGGGCAGTTTGATTGTTTGAGTTGCGGTTTTCGGGACAGGCCTTACAGACCGCCGATTTCCACGGGCTGTTTCACCACAACCAGCAGCATTTTAAACCGGCTTGCCGCATAAACGGAATGGGGGACATTGGAAGGCATTACCACAACCTGGCCGGCTTCAGCCTCCAGGCTTTCTCCGTCAATGGTGATCCGGGCGGTGCCGTCAAGCACCTGGACCATGGCATCGCCGGGTGAGGTGTGGGCTGAGATTTCTTCTCCCTGATCAAAGGCAAACAGGGTAATATTGACGTGGGGTTTGGCTGACAGGGTCCGGCTGACCACACGTCCTTCCTCATAGTCCACAAGTTCGTTGATGTTTACGGCCTGGGAAAAGGGGACATTCTTAATCAGTTCTTTTTTCTTATCTGCTTTTTTATCGGTCATGGCTGTTACCTCCGTTTGTATTGTTTATTCTATTTGCCCTTAGGCTGACTTTAAACCTATCCTTTTTCCCGGGGGATGAAATTGATCCGGATCAAGTCCGGTGCTTTTTTGTAAAATTATTCTTTAAGTGCCTGGTCAAGGTCCTCCAGAATATCAGCAATATCTTCAAATCCAATGGACAATCTGATCATGTCTCCGGTCACCCCGGCCTCTATAAGTTCCTCATCCGTGAGCTGTGAATGGGTAGTGGTGGCCGGATGGATGGCCAGGGTTTTGGCATCTCCCACATTGGCCAGATGGGATACCAGTTTAAGGCTGTCGATAAACCGTTGACCGCCTTTCCGGCCGGCTTTGGTGCCGAATACCACCATGCCGCCGAATCCGTTTTTAAACAGAGCTTTGGCAAGGGTGTGGGAAGGATCTGTTTCAAGGCCTGGGTACCTGACCCAGGAGACCTGGTCGTGATCCTGGAGAAATTGGGCCACCGCAAGGGCGTTTTTACAATGGGCATCCATGCGCAGGGAAAGGGTTTCAATACCCTGGAGGATCATCCAGGCATTGTCAGGACTGATGCAGGCACCCAGATTCCGCAGAGGCCCCACCCGCATTCTTAAGATAAAGGCAATGGGGGTAAGATCCCCAAGATCATGGGCATAGCGAAGGTCATGGTAAGAGGGGTCCGGCTCATTATAGAGTTTGAACTTGGGATTGCTCCAGTCAAATTTTCCGGAATCTACAACAATACCGCCGATGGCTGTTCCGTGGCCGCCCATCCACTTGGTCAGGGAGTGGATGACAATATCCGCACCATGGTCAATGGGCCGGAAAAGATAGGGGGTGGTAAAGGTGGCATCAACAGCCAGGGGAATATGGTGCTTTTTTGCAATATCAGCCAAATGCCGGATATCCGTAACATCCAGAGAGGGATTGCCGATGGCTTCGGTAAAGATCAGCCGGGTTTTGTCCGTGATGGCGGATTCAATATCCTCACCCTTGTCCGGATGGACGAACTTCACATTGATGCCCATTTCGGGAAGCATATTCTGGAACATGGTAAAGGTGCCGCCGTAGAGATTTGCAGTGGAGACCACCTCATCCCCATTGCCGCAAGCATTGATAATGGTATAGAAAATAGCTGCTGTGCCGGATGCGAGTGCCAGGGCGGCTGCCCCGTTATCCAGTGCTGCCACCCGCTGTTCCAATACATCCTGGGTGGGGTTCTGAAGCCGGGTGTAGATGTTGCCCAGTTCTTTCAGGGCAAAAAGATTGGCGGCATGTTCCGTGTTCTTGAATAAGTAGGCCGTGGTCCTGTGGACCGGGACCCCTCGGGAGCCTGTATCATCTGTGTGGATACCGCAGTGAAGGGCCAGGGTGTTGAATCGATGAGCCATGATTTTTTCCTTTCACCTTTAAGAAATCAATGGAATTGATTTAGTTTGGTATGGCTAACAGCTTCTGGGAAAGATATGCATATTTACTGATCCGTCAAATTATATTGCCCTTATAGTTTAAACTTCTCCGCTGCCTGGTCACTCAAATACTGACCGATGGGCATGGCTGAGGTCGCGGCCGGTGAGGGCGCGTTACAGACATGCAGGGAGCGGGGACTTTCGGCAAATAGAAAATCATGGACCAGGCTTCCATCCCTTAAAACGGCCTGGGCTCTTATGCCGGCCGGGTAGGGGGTCAGGTTCTCAACCTTTAATGAGGGACAGTATTTTTGAATCCGTTTTAAATATCCCGGTTTGTAAACAGAGTCGATCCACTCCCCGATACCGGATTTAAGATTAGCGGCCAGAACTTTCCAGAATCCGGGAAATGAGAGCATTTCAAGGGTGTCACGGGCGCTGATGTTGACCGCTCCATATCCTTCCCGCTTCCAGCCCAGGGCGGCATTAGGGCCCACAGTGATGCAATGGTCAATCATGGGGGTGAGGTGAACCCCTAAAAAGGGAAGGTCCGGATCAGGAATGGGATAGATCAGGTGGGACACGATTCGGTTCAATGCATCGGGCAGGCGGTAGTACTCCCCCCTGAACGGTATGATCATGAAATCAATGTCAATGTTCATCATCCTGGCCAATCGGTCAGCGTTGAGGCCGCCGCAGGCAATGAGATAGCTCGTGGTAATTTTTTGGGAACCCGTATCAATGGTAATTTGATCGTCTGATTCACGGATCCGGGTCACAGTATTGGAGGTCAGCACCGTTCCCCCTGACGCTTCAAACAACTGGGCCATTTTAGAGGTTATTTTTATAAAATCAGTAATGCCGGTAGCCGGGACTTTTAAGGCACCCAGACCAAAGATCTTGGGCTCAAGACGATTCAGCTCTTTTTGACTGAGACGCCGGGTCTCTATCTTATTTTGACCACAGCGTTTTTCTAAAGCGTCCATCCGCTCAAGTTCTTTGGGGGTAGTGGCGACCAGCATCTTGCCGCATTGCCTGAAGGGCAGGTTATGGGTGCGGCAGAAATCCATGGTTGCCTGTGAGCCTCGTTTGCAGAAGTCCGCCTTAAGACTGCCGGGCTGGTAATAGACCCCTGCATGGATGACTCCTGAATTATGACCGGTCTGATGGGCGGCAAAGCTGTCTTCTTTTTCTATTAAGAGGATGCGGGCAGAAGGATATCTGCGTTTGAGTTCCAGTGCTGTTGCCGTGCCTACGATGCCGCCGCCGATCAGGGTAATGTCAAAATGTGCCAAGGGAGAGTTCCTTTAAGATTACATCATTAATTTTCAACAGGCGTAATTATAGACTTTGGGAGTGGTGATTTCAATGGGAAGTTGAGAGTAGCGAGAACAGCTTGAACGGCAAAAGCAAGGACTACATTTCTCTATTTGCTTGATATTTAACACAAAAACCTCATACTATTGTTGACAATGGGGTGGTGCCTATTTTATTCTGTCGTCATACCAATCTGAACTGCGAAAAATAAATTAGACTATCCGGCATCCTTATTTTTTGTAAGTTAACAAGAACCATTATTTTAAAGGAGTCGTCCATGAAAAAAAAATACTGTATTCTTGTCCTCGGTATAACCCTTCTTTTCTCCGGTCCGTCGTTTGGGGAGACTATTGTTTTTGCCACCGGTGAATGGCCCCCTTTTATCGGAGAGACCCTGCCGGACTATGGACTTCATTCCAAGATTCTTCAAAAAGTGTTCGCTAAAATGGGTCATGAGATTGAATTTGAGTTCATGCCCTGGAAACGGGTATATGAGTTGACTAAAAAAGGGGATTATATTGCTACCTATACCTGGTCAAAAACTCCTGAAAGAAAGGAGGAGATGTTCTATCCGACCAATGAGCTGTCCCTGTCCAAAGAAGTCTGCTTTTTTAAAAAATCAAAATTCCCTAACGGATTGTCTGTCAGCAGCTTGGAAGACATCAAAACCCAGAATCTGAAAGTTGTCGGGATTGCCTCCTATTGGTATGAGAAGGCCCTCAAAGATATGGGCATAAAGATACATATCGTATCCACCGGTGAGCTGGCCTGGAAAATGCTCAACGGCGGGCGGGCTGATATTCTGCTTGAAAATATCGATGTGGGAAATGCAGAATCCCAAACCGCATTGGGAGAGGGGAAAAATGTTGAATTCGGAATGACAGACCCCGTGAAAACTCAGCCGATGTATTTGATTTTCTCCCGGGTTCATCCCAAGAGCAAAGCGATCATGACACAATACGACGAAACCGTATCAAAGATGAAGGCCGCAGGCGAACTTTGAATTTGCCGTCTTTACATTGTTCAGGTGTTGACAGGGAATGTGTATACAGGCATGTATGATGTGACTGCAGAAGATATTAAGAAGATGTTTCCCGGTGATGCGGTTTACGAAGACTGATCCTGCAAAAGAATTGCTTCTGCTGTTTATAAATAAATTGTAACAATTTGATGATCCGGTCCGTGGAGTGACGCCTGGCGTCACCACACGGGCCGATTTACTTTTTGATCAAGCGGTTCTCGCATGGACAAAAGAAAAAATGTCTGAGATTTTTCTTTTCCGGCCTTTGTCCTTGAAATAAAGTTTCCTGCACTCAGGTGCCGGCAGATGGCGGACCAC
>PIVQ01000484.1 GCA_003354055.1 Desulfobacteraceae bacterium
CCATCTTGCCGCGGTTCGATGCAAGTTTGAATGACCTTGATATGGTTTGTTCCCTTTTTTCATTTGCATAAAAATCAGGGTACAATAAATAGTGATGCAAGGCAAACAGCGCCTGGTCTTATGTCATGTACGGATTGGTGTGAAATTTTCACCTGCGAAGAACGGATTCAAGCTGCTTAATGCTTCTGGCCCGGCCCATGGCAATGACCTTGTCCATGGGGTCAAGTTTTGTCTGGGCCTTGGGGTTGAACACCATCTGCCCCTCTTTTTTCTGGATGGCAATGATGATCAGGTTCATCTTTTTCCGTATCCCGGATTCAATCAGGGCAAGGCCGGCAAGCCTGGATTTCGGATGGACAAGGATCTCTTCGATCTGGATATCTTCGTCATCATCTGAAAAGGCCATTTCAAGGAATTTGATGACTGTGGGGCGGAGGATGGCATGGGCCATGCGCCGTGCACCGATGTCATAGGGGGAGATGACCTTGTCGGCACCTGCCGCACTCAGGGTCTTTTTGACGGAATCCTGGCCTGCCCGGGCCACAATAAAAATATCCGGGTTCAGCTGTTTCGCAGTCAGTACCAGAAATACATTTTCAGCATCAGTGGCCGTGACCGCGATAATTCCCTTGGCCCTTTTGATCCCGGCCCGGAGCAGGAGATCCTCATCAGTGGCCTCGCCGAGAAGATAGAGAACCCCGTCGTTTATCATGATTTCCGAACAGGCCTCATCACGCTCAATAATCACCACGTCAATATACTTTTGAACCAGGTATTGGGTCAGCAGTCTGCCGATTCTGCCGTAACCGCATACGATGTAATGACCTTTCAGTTTTTTAATCTGGGTGTCCAATTTATGCCTCCCTAAAATAAGTCTTATCCTTCCCTCTACCAGGAATTTGATAATATCGCTCATGAGGAAGAGAAAGAAACCGCCGCCCAGAAGAATGAGGATCAGGGTGAATATACGTCCGGCAGAACTAACCTCATGAACTTCCCCGTATCCCACAGTGGCAATGGTGATAATGGTCATATACAGGGCATCCATGAACCGCCAACCCTCAATGAACATATATCCCAGACATCCCACGCCGGTCAGTGTGCCAAAAAGGAGCAGGGACATGATGATTTGCTTAGACCGATTCATTTTGCCTCACTGCCTCACTATAAAAAAGTTAGGGGACCTCTAAAATCGGTATCAGGATTAAGTTAACACCAAGTGTAGCTCCGTAAGGAATACACATCTAGTGTAGCTCCGTAAGGAATACACATCTAGTGTAGCTCCGTAAGGAATACATGGCGGTGGGATCCGGTGTTGGCTTTCGTACGGCAGAATTGTAGGTGAATGGCGGTATTAAATTTAGAGGTCCCCATACTGATGAACGCTACTTAGTACTTATAATACGCCGGAAAAGGCCTAAAAGCAAACATATCCTTGATCCAGGGTATTGGTTTTACTTGACAATGATCCGGTATCCACCTAGCCTGTTTAATAGGTATATCTTATCAGGGGGCATGGCCTTGAAACAAAAATCGGATAACAGAATAATACTGAAAGAAGGTGCCAGGATTGTTGTTCTGGGGGGCGGTCCTGCCGGTGCTTTTTTTGCGTTTCATCTGCTCAGACAGGCGGGAAAAGCCGGTAAAAAGATCCGCGTGACCATTATTGATAAACGAATGGCATTGGCCCGGCACAGGGCTGTAGAAGAATCAAGGGGATTTGCCGTAGCAGAATCCGGGGGGGGATTTTCTGTCGAAGAATCAGAGGGATTTTCCATAGAAGAATCCCCCGGATGTAATTATTGTGCCGGTATTGTTTCGCCGCAATTGCAGCAGGAACTGAGGCGATATAAAATCAAGCTGCCGGAGTCTGTTCTCTGCCAGAGATTTTCCCATATCTGGATCCATGGCCTCTGGAAAAATTTCCCCCTGAAAGTGCCGGTGGGACAGCATGTGGTCTCCGTGTTCAGGGGCACTTTGCCCGCCAGTAGAAACACCCGGATCCAGGGATTGGATGCCTTTCTCCTGAAAAAAGCGGTTGCGGCCGGGGCCGAACTTGAGACGGCAGAGGCATTGAATATTGAGTACTCCTCCTCAAACCGCCCCTGTCTGACGTTGAAAAAAAACTCTGGTGATCCGTTTACCATGGAGGCGGATTTTGTCTGTATCTGCTCAGGGGTTAATGCCGGAGAGAATCTTTTTCACTCCTTTCGAAAGATCAATCCCAGGTTTGTTCCCCCTGTGACCCGGTCTGCCCTTATTTTTGAGCTGAATCCGGGTGTCCGGTATCTGAAAAAAGTGATGGACAGGGAGCTTTACATCTTTGTGTCCGGATCAAAAACACTGGAACTTGACCATGCCGCCCTGATTCCCAAGGCAGATCATCTCACTGTGGCCCTTATCGGAAAACGCATTGACAGGGCATCGTTTCCTGAGGATACCCAAGCGATAATCAAGACCTTTCTCTCCCTTCCCGGTATTCAGAATATCCTGCCGGGTATTGAGAATAGGATTGCCTGTTCATGCACACCGAGGATGTCGGTCTCCCCTGCTCAGAGGCCCTACGCCCGGAGGATAGGCCTGTCGGGGGATGCCTTTGGCGCCAGGCTGTACAGGGATGGGCTTTTCTCTGCCTTTATCCTGGCCCGTTCCCTTGCCAGGACCGTAATTCACAAGGGGGTGGACGAAAAAAGCCTGTCCGGACCTTATGAGCGGGCAGGCCGCTGGCTGCATCAGGATAATACCTGGGCCAAACGGGTTATGAACCTGGTACAACTGGCCCTGAAGTCCCCGTTTGCAAGCCGGATCATGTACCAGACGTTTGCCACTGAAATGAAATTCAAACCCATGGACCAGTGGCCCATGGGAAATGTATTGTGGAAGATCGGGAGCGGGGCCGGTGATTACAAAAAGGTTTTCAGTGATCTGATGTCAGTCCCGGTCCTGCTGTCACTCCTCAGGGGCAGTGTCAAGACCATGAGGAACAGACTTACAGAGGAGTTCTTCGGCTTGAACTGGGAGGCCTATGGGAGGTATCCAACCGTTATCCTGAAGGATAAACGGACATATATAAAAGAATCTATTTCAGGACCTTTGGACATCACGCTGGATGCCTGTCCTGAAATGGAACGGATGTATGCCATTAAAATCCGGGCATCAGCCAAAACCATATTCAGGGAATTGGGCCGATTCGGTACGCTGGAGGGTAAGTTTTTACGGCTCAGGTTTGTGGATGTCAAACGGGTATCAGGGACAGCCAACCGGGAAGGTGCGGTGGTCCGGTACCGGTTGTCACGCCTGCCCGTTGCCATGGATATTCGTCTTGGTAAATCCATAGAGGGTAAATCCCTGCTGTACGAACCGTCGGAACTCTTTACAAGGCGCGGCAGGCTTCTCTTTGATATTACCCCCACCAGGGATGGAAACAACCGTCTGGTCATCTATACGGCCTTTGATTTCAAAAAAGGCCGCAATCCTGTGTCAAAGATGTTCTGGAGGGGGTTCAAACATGTATTCCCTGACTATGCCCATGATGTGGTCTGGAACCATGCCATCTGCTGTATAAAAGGGGAGGCTGAGAAGAGAGACCTTCAGTCTATTAAGAACAGAGACTGATCGGTTAATCGTCGTAATACACCTGCGGAAACACTACCGAGCAGCCATCGTTTGATCTGTGAAATTCCCCGTTTTCCCATGACAATAGTGCCGTATCTTCCCCTTTGGATTTCCTGGACAAGGGGGGAGACCACATCGGTACTCCCATGGATCAGGTTCAGGGGAGTATTTTCAGGGATGCCGGTGATCTTCTTGAATAATTCCCAGCGATGGTCGCTTTTCAGGTCATGCTTTACATGGACAAAATGGAAACAAAAGGCCTTTTCTCTCATCAGGGTCTGGTGCAAAAAACGCATGATCAACAGGGTGGTATCGGAAAAATCCACCGGCACCAGAACTTTGTGCCGGCAGTTATTGGCATTGAGAAGCCCCATCATTTTGCCCCGGGTCCTGTACAACAGTCTTTCCCGCCAGGACTGATCCGGGTTTGCGGCCAGGAAGACCCGGCCGCGATTGCCTGAGTCGATTTCCTGGAAAACCGCTTTTTCCCAATTGTCCATGGGTTCCCATACCGTATAATTTTTGGTAATCCCGGCAAATCCCATGGGGTCAATAGTCGCCTGAATCCATTGGAGAAACTCCTTTCTTGATGAGTGAACCGCCTCTTCATGCCCGGGTGGGGTGAGAAACAGGACGGTGGGATGGGATTTTTTCTTACCCTTTCGGATAAGAAGAGGCAGGGACTTTTTAAATACGCTGATGTCGGTCGGGTCGGCAATGACCCACAACGCCCTGGTATTCCGGGTCAATAACTGATGTTCAAGTCTGGTTTTCATCTGCTTTGGGTTGGACCATCGACTGCAGATGAAGCCTTTTTCCAGTACCACCTGTTTCAAACATTTATTGCAATTGATACAGGTGATGATTTTTTTCCCAGGCGTTCTGGCCTTAGCCACCCATCCCGGATCGACTCTCAGGGGGCGCCCAAGACCTATGAGATCTGCGCGACCTTCCCGAAGAAGTTTTTCCGCACAGGGTGGGGTGGTGATCCTGCCGGATATAATGGTCGGTATATTTACCTTGTCTGTAAGTTGTGCCATGTCTTTTTTCAGATAGGCGGTTCCGGCCATTTTTTTTACCACCCGGGGAGAAAACAGGGAATTATAGGTACCGGCAGAGGCGGAAAGATAGGCAATGCCTGTCTTTTCAAGACACTTTGCAAAGGCAAGGGATTGGGGAAGATCTATGCCCCCCGGGACCCATTCCCTGAGCAGAAGCCTGAATCCTACGGGAAAGCCCTGTGGCAATCTGTTTTTAATCGCTTTTACTACGGCAAGGGGGAAGGTGGTTCTTGATGAGAAATCGCCGCCAAAGGGAGGTTTTAGTTTATTTGTAAAGGGAGACAGATACTGGCAGAGAAGATAGCCATTGGCCCCGTGAAGCTCAATCATGTCAAAACCGGCCTGAAATGCCCTGGCAGCTGCAGCGGCAAAATCATGGATCACCCTTTCGTTGTCCTCGGGGGTCATGGGGTTTCGCCAGGTTTTCACCTGGTTGAACAAGGCCCTTGTCAGGCCGAACCGCTTTTCAAAGGGAAAAAATTCCATGAATTCCTTCAGGGATTCCACATTAAAGGAGAGGTTGGAACTGATAATGGGCGAGGGCAGCAACGGGCGGGAGGTTTTGGCAAACCGGCCTGCATGGTTCAGCTGTAGGCAGGCAAGCGCTCCCTCTTTTTTTATGGCAGCGGCAAGGCCGGCCAATCCCGGGATAAATTTGTCCTGGTCCGCCCTGAGGTTAAACTTTGACACCGCCCCATCCGGGGAAACCGCCGTATTGGCCACCACCACCATACTTATGCCGGATGCTGCCAGCCTGGCATAAAAGTCTGTCATCCATGGGCTGACACGACCGTCCGTGCGGGCGAAACCCGTATGGACCGGCAGGGCAACCAGCCGGTTTTTTACCTGACAGGGTCCCAGGTCCAGGGGCGTGAAAAGCCTTGGATAAGAGGGGCTATCGGTTTTTTTATCATGGGTCATGGTGAGGATTTCTCCTTTACCATTTTTACGTATAAGCTTATCATAGTTTATCGGTTTTTAACCACTTACGCAATTCCAACCCTACTATTCCGACGGCTGACATTCCATTTAGCGCTTGGGTCTGATGAGAATCATTGGATTTTTTCCAAGGAGGGCATATGGGCGATACCATTTTAGTGACGGGGGCCTCCGGTTTTTTAGGGTCTGCACTTTGCGTTGATCTTGCAAG
>PIVQ01000485.1 GCA_003354055.1 Desulfobacteraceae bacterium
AAAATTTTATCGTTGGTAAAGAGCAATAGAGTAAAAATAGATGAAACATATGCCCCTATGGCCATAAATCCGGGATGAGAGCAGGAGAATTCCCCCTGGTATCCGTTGATCACATTGATACTTACCGTGAGGATGATGGAGATCATTGTTAATTTGATGACCAGCACCCTGTAGTCATTGATACCGGCCCAGAGATGAAGAACACCGTAAAAAAGTACCAGATGAATGAGCACGGACAGGGCCAGGGGAATGCGCTCCAGGGCAGCAGCAATCAAATTGGTGATACCGGTGGTCATTCTGGCCACGGTTAGTATCGGTATGACATAAACCGCAAGGTCGTATGCCACGACACCCGGTATCATCAAGGGTTTCTTGAGCATGAGCAGGGTGCCGAAAAGTACTGGAATCTTAGGCAGTCCCAGGTAATATGAGATATAATCATATCCCCAGTAGTATTCGATCAGAACCGCCACAAGTATGCCCAACATCCACCCCAGCATGGGCACGGTTGAAAACATTGATTTGAATTTTCTTGCAAGTTCCATTATTTGTTCCTATTTGCTTTGGTTTACAGCCTAAGTTTTGTACTGTGTTCCATTCCGAAAAATCCCCTGGGCCTGAAGGTAAGAATCAAAAGGATGATGGAATAGGCAATCAGATCCCTCAGGGTGGACGGGAAAATAGTGGCCACAAAAATTTCAATAAAGCCCAATAGATATCCGGCAAGGGCTGCGCCCTTGATGGATCCGCGACCGCCTAAGATGGCTGCCACAAAGGCTTTCCATCCGATGATCACCCCCATGTAGGGGTCCAGGATGGGATAGGCCTGCCCGTAGAGGATGCCGGCCACAGATGCAAGGCCTGCGCCCACGGCAAAGGTAAGGGGGGCAATGACGTTTATGGAGACCCCCATGAGGGGGACGGCAAGAAAATCATAGGACATGGCCCGCATGGCCATACCCCATTTGGTTTTTTGGATGAATCCGTGCAGGGCCAGCATCAGAGCCAGGGAGATAATGATGATCATTACCTTTACATTGGTTACATAGACCCCGCCAATATTGTATGTGACAGATTCCATCAGGGGCGGAAAACTTAAGCGCTTTGCTCCGAGAAGAATGAGAATACCGGTCTCAAAAATAATACCGATCATAAGCCCTGTAATGGCGGCAGAGGCCCTTGGCGCCTGGCGCAGGGGACGGTAGCCGGCCACTTCTACAAAGACCCCGATCCAGGAGGCCAGGAACATGGTCACCACAACCGTTGATAAAAAAATCAGGGGGGCCGGTAACAGGCCGGCAAAAATGGCAAGAAAAAGGGTGGCAATGCCGAACCCGATATAGGTGCCCACCATGAAAATATCGCCGTGGGCAAAGTTGAAAAGCATAAGCACGCCGTATACCATTGAATACCCGATTGAGATCACTGCGTAAAAACTGCCGCGCTGGGCGGCATTGATCAGGTTTTGGATGATATACTGCAGAATATCAGTCAAGGATTCCATTCACCAACTCCTGTTGCATTGTATATAAAGAATGACTGCTGCACGGCGACCCGCACAGCAGTCATTTTTCAGGTTGAACCTATCCCTGTATTCAGGGAAAATCTTTAAGGACAACTGGATTTGTAGAATTCATACTTACCGCTGTCATTGATTTTAACAATAACCGCGCATTTGATGGGATCTCCTTCTTCGGTAAAGGTCATGTTACCGGTAATTCCGGAAAAGTCTTTTATTTTTGCTAGCGCATCACGAACCGCTCCACGGTCCTTGTCAATTTTACCTGAAATAGAGCCCGCATTCTGAATGGCTGTCTGGGCTAGCTGAAGCGCATCCCAGGTCAGGGCAGCTACATCATCGGGAATATATCCGTAGTTTGTTTCATACCGGTCAATAAATGCTTTGGTGGCGCCTTTGGCACCGGCTGCCGCATAATGGGAGGAGAAGAAAAGGCCGTAGCAGGCTTCGCCGCAAAGCTCAACGGTTTCAGCAGATCCCCAGGAGTCTGATCCAACGATGGGGCCTTTCCACCCAAGCTCTTTGGCCTGGCGTACAATCAGGGGGACCTCATTGTAATACTGGGGGGTAAACAGAACTTCTGCTCCTGATTTAACGATCTTGGTCAGCTGTGAGGAAAAGTCGGTATCTTTGGTGGTAAAACTCTCATAGGCGACGATGGAGCCTTCGCCGTGTTTTTTCTCCCAGGCTTCTTTGAACACTTCTGCAAGGCCTTTGGGATAATCAGATGCCACATCATAAAGAACCGCAGCTTTGGTGAACCCGAATTCTTCAGTGATAAAATTGGCCACAACAGGTCCCTGAAACGGATCCAGGAAACAGCCACGGAAGACATAGGGTCTGTCCATAGTGGTATTGGGATTGGTGGACCATGGAGAGATCATAACGGTTTTGTACTTATTGGCCACTTCACCTGCAGGCACGGCTTGTTTTGAGGACTGAGGCCCGATAATGGCCAGGACATCGTCCTGGGTGATCATCTTGGTATTGGCCTTTACTGCGGATTCTGCCTTTGATTCATTGTCTTCGATTATCAGTTCAACGTCGTATTTCTTGCCGCCAACCTCAAGACCGCCTGCTTTTTCAATATCTTCAAGCCAGAGCATGGCCGCGTACTTGGAACCTTCACCTACTTTTGGGATGTCCCCGGTCAGGGGTGCATTGACACCTATTTTGATAATGGTTTTTCTGCCGCTGAATGCCGCAGGTGTTAGGATCAGGGCCAGGGCCAGGGCTGCAACCGTGAATAGAGCAATCTTCCGCATATCTCCTCCTTTAAGAATAAATAAGAAATTGATTTTGAATTTTTTGAATTTCAGGAATCTAAAATGAAAAAATCCAAAATATAAAGCCAATAATTTTAACTAAAGTGAAGCTTTCCTTTCATAGCGTCCAATGATGTTGACTTGGGACGATATGGTGTTGCGTAAAACATAAGTAAACTCTATATGTAAAAACAGGAGGGAAGTAAACCCTAATAGTTATTTTTTAATGAGGGAATAGTATTTGAAATCGAAAAATAAGGGGCAACAGCCTGACGTTGATAAGATACAGGAGAACAACCAACCAAGCCTGGCCGTTAAATATAATCTTGACTGAGCGTTTTTTTATTTTACAGGCGGACTGACATTAAACTCACTCATTTTATACAATAGGGTTTTATAACTGACTTTCAGGATTTTGGAAGCTCTGGATCTATTCCACCCCACCTTTTCAAGGACAAATGTAATGACTTCTTTTTCAACTTTATCAGAGGCCAGTTTTTTTATCTTTTTAAGGGAGATGTCTTCAAATAGTTTTTCCGAACTGGTAGACAGATCTACAAATTCGGAGATGATTCTCAGGCGCTCATGGTTTACATCGTTGTGGAACAGGGGATCTGCCTGAGCAGGATTGAGAGAACTCGTGTCAGGTGAAGCCAATTCTGTCGGATCCTCGGGAAGTTCTTCAAATATTTTCTCCCAGGAGTTGAGTACCATCTGTTTTTTGATACAGTTCTGCAACTGCCGGACATTGCCGGGCCAGTGATAGGCACATAGTTTTGCAAGGGTGTCGGCATCGGGTTTGCTGCCAAGGCTGTTGGGATATTCCGAGCGGTATATCCTGAAGTAATATTCGATCAGGGCAGGAATGTCTTCCCGGCGCTTACGCAGGGGAGGAATATCGATCTTAATGATGTTAAGCCGGTAAAAGAGATCTTCCCTGAACGTTTTATTTTTCATACGTTCTTCCAGATTATGGTTTGTGGCGGCAATGACCCATACATCCGTCTTGAAATCCTCGTCAGATCCAAGGGGGGAAAATTCGCCGCTCTGGAGTACATGAAGCATTTTTGATTGAAGGGGCAGGGGCATATCCCCGATTTCATCCAGAAACAGTACTCCTTTGTCCGCAGTAAGAAATTTTCCGGATCTTTTTTTATGTGCACCGGTAAAGGCACCTTTTTCGTAACCGTAGAGTTCAGATTCAAGAAGGGTTTCCGGCAGGGCGGCACAGTTGATCTTCACAAAACTTTTCTTTGATCGTGAGGATTCTGCATAAAGGCTCTGGGCCACAACTTCTTTTCCCACGCCGGTTTCACCGGTGATTAATACATTAAGACAGGTATTGGCAACGTGGTTGATCAATTCCTTAATCTTTAATATGGATTTACTGACGCCTATCAGGGGTGTGCTCATAAGCTTGTCTTACTCTCTTATGGATTATTCTTTAGTTTGTCCAAGAAGTTTTGAAACTTTGTCCTCGATTTTAAACAGATCGATGGGCTTGAACAGTACAAAATCAGCCTCAGCTTCAGATGCCAGTGCGCCCGGCTGATCACCATATCCCGTCATGGCAATGATTTTTAAGTCCGGGTATTCTTTTTTGACAATGGCAATCAAACCAACGCCGCTGATATTGGGCATGACAAGATCTGTGATCAGACAGTCGAAAAAATTAGGTTTATCCCGCAATACCTTGAGTGCGGCAAAACCGTCAACAGCTGTTTTGACTTCATACCCCAATGAATTAAAAAACTCATAAAAGGTCGACAGGATGTCTTCATTGTCATCCACTATCAGGAGTCGTTTGGGATCTGTCATGTGTGCCTCTTGTAATGGGGTGGAAAATTTTTACCTATAAGTGCATATAATAGTTTCGTCGACACTTGCAAGGAAAAAAACAAAAATCTGCGAAATTGTCGCCCGGGCACCTCTAATAAGTCGTTTTTTATTTAGAGGCGGCCTTCTATTTTAAATACGAAACCACTATATATACAAAAAACAAAGCGATAAACAGGATCCCACCCTTTTTTCCAATACCCTTATTCACATAGGCGATCCCGCCGAATACAAGGCAGATAAAAAGCATAAAGGGAAATTCAAACCAATGCAGAGAAGGCGTCACCGTCATAGGGTTGAACAATCCTACAACCCCCATGACAAGGCAGATATTAAACAGGTTTGATCCCACCACATTACCCACGGAGATATCGCTTTCTCCTCTGGCGGCGGCAACAACAGATGTGGCAAGCTCGGGCAGAGAGGTGCCAAGGGCCACAACCGATATACCGATAAAGGTTTGGGACAGTCCAATGGTCTGGGCCATCATTATAGCTTCTTTGACCACAAAGTTTGCTCCGAATGCCAGCATGACAATCCCCAGGATAATATAGACGAAATTCTTAAGGATCTTAGCAACGCTTCGGGCTTCGCCGGTTGTCGGATCTTTGGATTTGTCGTTGGCCGTGAAAAATCCATATACCAGGAAAACAATCAATAAGCCGATAAGGATGGTTCCGTCCAAACGGTTGATGTTGTTATCCAGGCAGAGCATCCAGAAGATAAAGGATATTAGTATCATGTAAGGAAGCTCAACCCGCATGATTTGCTTTGAAATCGTTACCGGTTTGATCAGGGCGGAGACCCCTAAGACTAGGGCAATATTGATCACATTGGACCCTAAGATATTCCCTAAGGAAATACCTTCGGAGCCCTTTACCGCAGCAACAAGACTGACCAGAAGTTCCGGGGCGGATGTGGCAAGGGAGACAACGGTTAATCCCACAATAACGGGCCGGACGGCAAACATAATCGCGGTGGACGCAGCGCCTTCCACCAGGACGGATGAGCCGTAATAGAGCAGGGCAAGCCCTGCCAGAAGAATAAGTATGCTTGTAAACACGGTTCTCTTTTTATATTGAGTTTTGTTGGGATCCGGCAATGTGATAACTTTGTGTTTTATACCCTGCCGGGGTTTAAGTTTCTTGCCTTAATAATAAATTAATACTATAAGACCTGGTACCCAAAATTAAAGGGTGAATC
>PIVQ01001281.1 GCA_003354055.1 Desulfobacteraceae bacterium
TTAACCTGCCAGTCTTTAAACGGGGTATTCCGGCTTTTGGAAATAAAAGAGTCAGGATCAATGGTATGGGCAGATTCAAGGTCAATCAAAGTTAAATCAGCCGGGTTGCCTTGGGATATGTCATTGTTATACCCCATCAGTTTTGCAGGTGCCTTGGCCATTTTTTCAACCAGGTCAGACAAAGACAGGTGGCCCTCTTCTACAAGTTTTAAGGATACTGACAAGGCTGTTTCAAGCCCGATGATTCCAAAGGCGGCCCGGTCAAACTCTACATCCTTCTCATCTGCATGATGGGGGGCATGGTCTGTGGCGATCATATCAATGGTACCGTCTTTAAGCCCCGCAATGATTGCCAGACGGTCAGCCTCAGATCTCAGGGGTGGATTCATTTTATAGTGGGTGTCATATGGAGGGATGTCGTTATCTGTTAATGAAAAATAATGGGGGGCGGTTTCACAGGAGACTGGAGCTCCTCTCTTTTTGGCCTGGCGAATGGCTTCGATGGACTCTGCTGTGCTCATGTGGCAAAAGTGCACTCTGGCACCGGTTAGTTCCGCCAGGGCAATATCCCTTGCAACCATCACGGATTCTGCAGCATTGGGAATCCCTTTGATACCAAGTTCCGTGGCTCTCGGGCCTTCGTTCATGGAACCGCCGTTTACAAGACCCTTGTCTTCGGCATGGACAAATACCGGGATATCCATACTTTTGCAATATTCCAGAGCACGGCGCATGAGTTGGGAACTTGAGACCGGTAATCCGTCATCCGTTACGGCCCTTATCCCTGCCTGCTTCATATCATGGATTTCAGCCAAAGAGGTGCCGGAAGACCCACGGGATACGGCACCTGCCGGATAAACCTTTGCGCTTTTGGCTTTTTTCCCCTGGCTGATGATAAACGAGGTTACCTGGGCATTATCATTTACAGGATCTGTGTTGGGCATGGTGCAGACCGCGGTGAATCCGCCTTTGGCAGCAGCCTTTAAGCCTGATTCAATGGTTTCCTTGTACTCCTGGCCAGGCTCCCGTAAGTGAACGTGAACGTCGATTAAGCCCGGGACAGCAATCAACCCTTGGGCATCCACGACCTGGACGTCTTCAGTCTCCACGGATTCACCAGGATCGAGAATTTTTTCAAATTTACCATTCCGTATCAGGATATCCAAATGATCATCCAGATTTCCCGGATCAACAACTTTTGCCCCTTTAATCAGTATCTGCATTTCTGCTGCCTCCTGCCACAAGATAAAAAAGCGCCATGCGCAATGCCACACCGTTGGTGACCTGGTCCAGTATAACCGAACACTCGGAATCTGCAATATCCGTGGCAATTTCCACACCACGGTTCATGGGCCCCGGATGCATGACCATGACATCATCTTTGGCCAGTTTCAGTCTGGTTTTGTTCAATCCGTAAAGGGCTGCATATTCCCGCTCACT
>PIVQ01000486.1 GCA_003354055.1 Desulfobacteraceae bacterium
ACGGCAGCTATCCCGTGCCCTTTGATCCCAATTTTACAAAGCAGTGCATGGGATAAAATGCAAAAACAGACCGTTGCCTTTTCAAAGGAGAGCTCAAACCTCTTCTTTCACATCCTGACTAAGTGTAACCTTCGCTGCGCCCATTGCTATATAAACCGGGCGCAGCACGGGGAAACCACTCTTCCCATTGAGACCATCAACGCCTGGCTGAATATCTTTGCCCCAAAGGCTGCCCAGACCAATCTGGTGCTCCTCGGGGGAGAACCCACTCTACATCCGGACCTGGCCCTGGCAGTCAAAACCGCCAGGCAGATGAAGTTCAAGTCCATCACAATAGATACAAACGGGTTTCTCTTCCACAATATCCTGGACAGGATTAGCCCCAAGGATGTTGATTTCATCAGCTTTTCCCTGGACGGTGCCACCAAAGAGACAAATGACGCCATCAGGGGAGAGGGATGCTGGGATGCGGTGATGACCGGAATTGAACAGGCAAGCTCAAAGGGGTTTTCCTGCTCCATGATCTACACGGTCTCTGAAAAAAACATTCATGAACTGAATCGGATGCCCGATCTTGTAAAAAACTCGGGCATCTCCCGGTTCTTTATCCAGGTCATCGGCATCCGCGGGGAATCTAAAGGTTCAGATGCGAGAAACCAGGTCTCCAAAAGCACCTGGCTGACCACAATACCCAAAGTTGCAGAACAGATTGCAAAACACGGCATCATAGTTACCTATCCCAAGGTATTTCTTAGCCTTGATGAAGAATTTCAATGTGCGGCCAATGTGGCCCGGAACTATTTTGTATTTCCCAACGGACGGGTCTATCAATGCCCTATCTGCGAAGATTTTTCCCTTCACTCTTTTGTGATTGAGGACAACACCCTGGTTCCCCGGCCCAAGATCAATGAAACAGATCTATTTGCCCTGGATATCCCTGAAGGCTGCGTCATGAACAAGATGATTCAACCTGGGAATCTGTCTTTTGATAACTCTGGAGCCCCCTACCATAAAATCGCCTGCTGCATGCTGAAGGAAGAACTGACCCCCTGAACCTGACCTGAACCTGACCTGAACCTGAGTACGCTACCCCACGAATTGCCCTGAAAGGATCTCCCATGCCCGAATCTCATCCCCCTTATCAAATTGACTTTCAAAAAAGTGCAGAACTTTTAAGCCGGTATCATATTCAATCCCAAGGCAGACAGGTCTATTCCACAGCAGATGCCCTGGATGCAGCCAAAGACTTCGGTTTTCCCATGGTGGTCAAACCGGTTTCCAAAAAAATCATTCACAAATCCGATGAAGGGGCCGTATTCCTCAACCTGAAAACACCAGACGAACTTGAAGCTGCCTGTAATAAAATAGAGAAGATGATGGGCTGCTTTTCAGAGGATGACAAAGAGGGACTCCTTGTCCAGAAAATGGCAGACAAAGGATTTGAACTCCTGGTCGGGGGGAAGCAGGATCCGGGATTCGGCCCTGTGACCATGATCGGTATCGGCGGTGTTTTTGTGGAGCTGTATTCTGATGCGGCCATGGGCATCGGCGTATTGTCCAGAAACGATGTGGAACGTATGCTGACCAATACCAGAGCAGGGCAGGTACTGGGAGGCTTCCGGGGTCAAAACTATGATCGGGAAAGTATCATAGATCTTGCCATCAACATATCAAAACTCATGGCTGAGAATCCGGATATCTGTGAACTGGACCTGAATCCGGTTATTGTTTATGAAGAGGGCTATGCCGTTGTGGATGCCCGGCTTATCCGGGATCCTGAAAATGTGGCCCCTCTATCCGAAGATGTCAGACCCTGGAAGCGGGAAAGTGTGGATGCCATTTTCAATGCCAAATCCGTTGCCGTGATCGGCGCATCCAGGCCCGGTACCCAGGGCGGAGTTATCCTGAAAAACTGCATGGGTATAAAAAACCTTTATCCGGTACATCCGACGCTTACCACCATTCACGGCTTGGCTTGTTACACCTCTCTTCAGGATTTGCCTGAGGTACCGGATGTCTGCGTATTTGCCGTGAGTTCAGAAAAGACGGTCGCAATCTTTGAAGAGTTCTGCAAGCTCGGGGGAAAAGGGGCCATCATTTTCAGCGACGGCTTTGCAGAAATGGGACGCCAAGACCTTGAAGAACGCCTGGTGTATCTCAGCGAAAAATATAAAGTCGCCTTTATCGGTCCCAACTGCATGGGCGTGATCGACAACTTCTCAGGTCTCAACACCAACTATATCCCGGTCCAGCGGTCTGCCCCGCCCACCCCGTCCAACTGCGTGGGCGTTATCTCACAAAGCGGTGGCATCGGCCTTGAACTCCTTGAAATGTTCGGGGCGGACAACCAGAATCTCGGCAAATGGGTCTCAATTGGAAATGCTGCCACCACAGGCGTTCCTGAAGTATTGGCCCACATGGGGGATGATCCCAGAATCAAAATCATCGCTATCTATTTAGAAGGTGTGGCCGACGGTCTCAAACTGATGCGGGTCGGCAAAGAGGTGGCCAAAAAGAAACCGGTTCTCATCATTAAAGGCGGTATGGGCGGCGGTGCCCAGGCAGCCCTGTCCCATACCGCATCCCTGGCCGGCAGCCATGAAGCCTTTAAAGCCTGCTGCGACCAGGCAGGGTTTTACCTGGTGGAAGAGCTTACAGAAGATCCGAAAATCCTGGTCAACGTATTATCCATTCTCACCAGCCAGCCCAAAACAGGCGGCAGTAAAATTGCCGTGGTCAGTGTCGGCGGTGGCGCAGGCATCCTCCTGGCAGACCAGGTCACGGAAGAGGGCATGGCCCTGGCAGAATTTGCCCCGGAGACAAAAAAACGGATGCAGGATCTCATAGAAAAGGACCTCAAACCCGAACAAAAAGCCATAAAAGACCAGATTTTAAAAAATGTGGGTAACAACCCCATAGACCTGTTCGGGAACTGCAATGACGACCGTCTCCTGGAATCCATCCGAATTGTCGACAAAGATCCAAACACCGACGTCATCATCGCGGCCATCTACCTCCAGGTTCCTCTGCTCTCGGAATACCTGCCTGAACGCCTGGTGGAACTAAAACAGGAACTGACCAAGCCCCTGATCATCTCCCCAAGGGGCTTTTCCGCCTATGTGGACCGCTGCAGAACTTATATGGCGGATAAAAAACTGCACACCTATACGGTGCCCATGATGAAACCCCTGCGGATTGCACTGAACATCTGGAAGAAGTACGATATTTCTTTTTTTGATTAATAAAATCCGGGTTCCGGCGGAACAAAAAAACTTTGATGCCGCCGGAATCCATGAAATTCTTGACAAAACCCATCAGAATGGGATAGTTAGGCCTGGAAAATTTAAATGATCTGCTATGAAACATAAATTTAACAACATACTCTGGACAATCCTAATTTCATGGATTGTTATTTTCGGAACTGTCTATGCCAATGCAAATTGCCATGATCAGGTTTACAGTCGTTGCTCCGGGACAGATTCGCGAACGGTCGGCCCCTCCGTTTCCGGCTGTTCATATGATTTTCAATGCGCAACCGTTTTATCTTTTTCAGCAGGCAATAAGGAGCTTTGCTGTAGAGGGAAGTTCTGTCAATCTGAAGGAAAACCAATAGCCGGCACTAAAAACCCCCTTCTTAATCAAAAGCACTCAGTTGATTTTGTTTCAAATTTCCCAAGGCCTCCAAATAAAGACAAGGCTTTAAATATTATCTTTGGCCGACACAAAACCGTTAGAACCACTCCAATATATACCCTGACCCAATCCTTTCTGTGTTAGCCTGATTTTCCCCTCGATAGATTTTCATACGACAATCCGTTTGCGAACGTGTACATTGGAGAGAAGCTTATTGCCTTTCCACTATCTGTGATATGGGTTGTTCGTTTATACATAATTTTTTTTAAGCATTTTAATTTTTCAAAGGACTTTTTATGTCCCAACAAGAGTCGAATATCGACTGGACAATTCTTTTTGCGGCCTGGGTTATCGTCAGTGTATCAACCCTGGGAAGTTTATTTTTCAGTCATGTAATGGAATTTGCCCCCTGTGTTCTGTGCTGGTATCAAAGAATATTTTTATTCCCATTGGTCATTATCCTTGCCACAGGGCTTTTCCCTTTTGATAACCGTGTTGTGAAATATTCACTACCCCTGGCAATAGCCGGCTTCCTAACAGCCGCGTATCATAATTTACTATACTCCGGAATAATCCCCCAGGACCTGCAGCCGTGCAGTCAGGGCGTATCCTGTACGGAAAAGTACATTGATCTTTTCGGATTTTTAACCATACCCATGCTGTCCCTGATGTCGTTTACAGCAATTATAACCCTTTTATTTCTCTTAAAGAGGAGGACTTCCAAATGAAATATAAAATTTTTGCAGGCACTTGCCTTGTTTTAATCGGTATATTCGCGGCCACTGGCCTTTATTATAAAAATCAACAAGCTAAGATGTACGACTCCATGGCCCAGAACAATGCATCGACTTTTGTACGGGACCACTCCCAGACACTGGGTAACGATGATGCTAAGGTAGTTCTGGTTGAATTTATGGATCCTGCCTGTGAAACCTGCGCAGCTTTTTCCCCCATGGTTAAACAGATAATGAATGCCAATCCCGGTAAAATAAAACTTGTTCTCAGATATGCGCCTTTTCATGAGGGTGCCGACTATTTTGTGAAGATCCTCGAGGCTGCAAAAAAACAGGGAAAATACTGGGAAACACTGGAGGTAATGTTCAAATCCCAACAGGTCTGGGCCAGTCACCACAAGCCCGAACCTGAAAAAATCTGGCAGTTTCTCCCTAAGATTGGCCTTGATCTGGACAGAATCAAAAAAGATATGAATGATCCGGCAATTGAAAAACTCATTGAACAGGATCTGGCCGATGCAAAATCACTGAACGTCAGAAAAACACCGGGCTTTTTTGTCAATGGGAAACCACTTGAGCCCTTTGGCCGTAAGCAGTTGATTCATTTGATTCAAGCGGAAATAAAGTCTAACTATTAGAATGCAGGCGGATTTCAATTTGGAGAGTATGCATCATATGAAAAAACTAATACTGTTAATTACGGTAATCTGTATTCCATGGTTGCTTTCTGCCTGTGGGGAGAATACAGCCACCCTAAACGTAGGAGACCCTGCCCCGGATTTTTCCCTGGTGGACAGGCAGGGTAAAACCTGGACGCTTTCTGAACTTAAGGGACAGGTTGTATTTATCAATTTCTGGGCAACCTGGTGCCCCCCTTGCCAGAAAGAACTGCCGTCAATGCAGAAACTATACACTACGCTGCCCGGTGATAATTTCAAAATGCTTGCCGTTTTGAATAAGGATAAGCCCATTCTGGCGGATTTTGTCGCGAACCAAAAAGGGCTCACCATGCCTATCCTTGATGACTCTCAGAATCTTGTGGGTTCAAAATATTTTTTAACCGGCCTGCCTGAGACCTACATCATTGACAAACAGGGGATACTCAGGGAGAAATTTTTAGGACCGGCAGAATGGGATGCCCCTCAATATGTGGAAATGATGAAAAAATATATCAACCAATGAAAAACACTGAAAAACAAAGAATAAGGATCTTACCCTTTGCGGTCATCATCTTCTTTCTCATCCTCTGCATTATCGGCATCAATCTTACTGAGCCGTCACAGGTCCTTAACCAGGCAACTCAGATCTGCCTGTCCTGTATTGGGATCGGTTAAGTTATGAATGTGTTACGCAAATGGATCCAGGTTCTGTTTTTCTTTATTACCAATGGATATTGGAATTTCCCAAACACTCGTGCCATATACAAAGGCCCCCTGAAAGTAATCTGTTCACCC
>PIVQ01001282.1 GCA_003354055.1 Desulfobacteraceae bacterium
CATGACTGAAAAACGAAAATTCAAACGACTGTTATGGACATCCGTTGTACTGACCGCAGTGATTACCGGAACCTTTATGTTTACACTGCTGCACTTTCAATGGAGCGGCAAAACCATAAGTGCCGGCCCGGAAACGGCCCAGGCGTCCATCCAGAAGCAGGACGCAGGTGACTCTTCCGGCAGCCAGAGGGAGATCATCTATTGGCGTGCCCCCATGGATCCCATGGAGATCTATGATGAACCGGGTAAAAGCAAGATGGGCATGGACCTTGTCCCTGTGTACAAAGACGAGGTGTCGGGCGGTTCAAATGAGGAAGGAGAACGGAAAATCGTCTATTGGCGTGCCCCGATGGACCCCACTGAAATATATGACGAGCCCGGTAAAAGCAAGATGGGTATGGATCTTGTCCCGGTATACGAAGATGAGCTGGTGGGCGGTGTGGATATCAAGATTGATCCCGTGGTTCAGCAGAACATGGGGCTTAAAACCGCTGAGGTTGAAAAAGGTGCGTTGAATACAACCATACGTACCTACGGCCATATTACCTATGACGATACCCGAACTGCGGTGGTATCTGCCAAGACAGGGGGATGGATTGAGCAGCTCCACGCCGATTATACCGGTTTCTTTGTGAAAAAAGGAGATCCTCTGTACGAGATCTATTCGCCTGCGCTGGTGGCGGCTCAGGAGGCCTATTTAACAGCTTTTAAAAGCTATACCCGACGTAACTCAGACCTCAATGCCGAGTTGCTTGCCTCTGCCGAAAAACGGCTCACCTACTTTGATATCGGGGATCAGGAAATCGCTCAAATCGAAACCACGGGTAAGATATCAAAGCAGCTCGTAGTCCGATCGGAGGTGTCAGGCGTGGTTACCCAGAAAAATGTACTGGAAGGGATGTATGTCAAGCCCGGCACAAGCCTGTTTACCATATCGGATCTGTCCAGGGTCTGGATGGAGGCCCATATTTTTGAGTATGAGCAGCATAGGGTACGTGAGGGACAGACCGCTGAAATGACCCTGTCCTATCAGCCGGACAAGGTCTATGAGGGAAAGATCTCCTATGTATTTCCCTATCTCCAGCCCAAAACCCGTGACGTGGTCATCCGCCTTGAGTTTGATAATCCGGGATTTGTACTGAAGCCGGACATGTTTGCCAAAATACGGATCAATACCGGCGGGGAAGATCAGGGACTTTTTATTCCAGCCGAAGCTGTGATTCATTCCGGTGACGAGCAGATTGTTTTTCTTCAGAAGTCCGGGGGCAAGTTTTCCCCGAGAAAGATCACAACGGGACTTGCTCTGGGTAACGGCAATCTGGAAGTGCTTACCGGACTTTCGCAGGGAGATAATATTGTGGTCTCAGGCCAGTTTCTCCTGGATTCGGAGTCCAAGCTTAAAGAGGCCATCCAGAAGATGATGAATGCAAAGAAAAA
>PIVQ01000487.1 GCA_003354055.1 Desulfobacteraceae bacterium
CGGTTGTCTTTTTCAGACGTGATTTCTTGAATTTTACTCGGCCCTTTGTCCTCATCAATCACAACCGTTGAAAAACGGCCTTGAATCCGGGTGCCCTGGGTAATTGAACGATATACTGTCACGCTTGAATCCGGCTCGTCTTTACCCGCATATTCCTTAAGATAACGCCTTTCATCAACCCATTTGATATTCTCTTCTTCACACTGATTGATCTGTTTTTCAGCATTCTGGATTTTACGCTTTAACCTGTCCTGACGGTTAAACACGTCCTGCAGTTCTTTCGCAGCCATCTTGGTAATATCAAAACATTTTTTCAAGCTTCGGGTTAACTGCCCCAATGCTTGGGCATCGCCTCCGTCCTTGATCTCAAAATATTGCTTTTTCAACATTCCGACCTCATCCTGATAGGCCTCTTGGGTGCTGGCCTTTTCAGCCGCCAGGCTTTCAAATGCAAGATCCTTATTTTGCCAGTCCCGGATCTGCTCCTGAAGCGTCTCTATGAAATCAAGGGAACGGGACAGGCGGTCCTTATTTTTACGCAGCATGGCCACAAGATGTTTTTCCGTTCCCACCTTTAATAAAACCGGAGAACTTGCGGGTGTGCCGATTTTACCGGCAAGAACCCCTCTTTTCGCACTGATTGTGGACCCGAGGATATGGCCGCCCTCCACATCGCAGCAGCCGCTCAAAAGGATATCGGAATCAATAATCTCCTTTAAGACATGAAAATCGCCAAATCCCAGTATGGTTGAATTGTGTATGAATTTTGCACGGATATTGCCCACGGTTTTAATATTGGCATCTCTAATACCCGATGATACGTTCAGATCCCCTGTAAGAGAAATGGTAGCCCCCTCTACATCATCTGCGGTCAGGCTGACGCCGGAGACGGTAAACCCGGGTTTTACGGTGCCGTGAACAATAATATTGCCATTAAAATCAATGTTACCTGTTTCAAAATCCACATCTCCGGTTACCACAAATTCAGGATTCACCGTGATATTTCCCAGGGGATCCAGATGAGGCTGCCCGTCGATTTCGGCAAACATGGCCAATCCGTCCTCGGACATCTTTGTACCATGGCCGCCTTCAAAAGCCGGGTCCAGAGGCTCCTCACCAAAAATATCTTCTCCGAGGACATTAATGCCCTTTGTTCCGGATTCAGACGGTTTTTTATCCGCAAGCAAATCCCCTTTTTCAACAAAAGGGACATCTCCCCGCTCCCGAAAATCAATGGATCCGTCGTCTCTGACTTCCCCGGGGTTTGTGTATTCGGTTTGAAAGTGATAGGTAATTATTCCGTCGCGGCTTTGAACCCCAAGTTTCGCCTTTGCCACCACAAGGACATCATCCTTATCAGATTTTATCCACGCCTCAATCCACTTATTTTCCACAACGCCATAGGAAACGCCATGGTCTGTCAAAAATGCCAATATCGATTTAGTATCGATAAAAGATGCAGAGGCCAGGCTTTTTTTCTTTTTTATCCATGCCCGGGTCCCGTTATCTTCAACGACCAGTTCCAGATAATTTTCAATGGTCTTATCCCCGGGATCATCTGAAGCTTCGATATCCAGCGTCGGGGGGACCGGGTCGTCTGCACTCGTATCCGTTGGGATTTCAGATACCACAAGGCAGGCGGTTTTGATTAAACTGTCCAACAGCTCGGGATGGATAAACCCTGTGGCATCACTTTGGATAATTTCACCAACACCCTTGGGGGCCCACCACTCAAGTTCTGCGGACTTGGCAATGGGCTCAACCAGTTCTTTTATCTGCCCGGCCACGGTGGCGAAGAGCGCCAGAAACGAAGCCGGATCTTTGGCAATTCCCTTTTCTGCCACCAGGGCAGCAAGTGAGAGTCCTAATTGGGTATCCGACTCCCGGGTCACTTTTCTTAAATGGAACTCCAAACGGGACCGCTTAGATTTTTTTTCATCCAGAAGGAGCCGGGTGGTCTGATCTTTTTTCTTTAAATTCCTGGCCATCAGGAACATCTTTTTATTATGCCGGGCAATCAGGCTTTTAAATTGAGACTGGCGGATATCCCTCTTGAACTGCTCAAGACAATTTCCAACCTGCTCTACCAGGTTCTCATTGTCAACAGGATAGGTCATACAGGCATGAATACTTGCGACATTAACAGCTTCGATCAATGCATCCGGTTTATCATAGGGAATCCACAACATGCGCTGGGTAAGGGGGGAAGCGGATACCACAGAAGCCAAAAGGGTGATCCCATTTGACTTACCGATGCGAAACCCGCTGATAACCAGGGCAAAGGGCGACTTTCCGGGGGATTCAAGACGGGCCAAAGCCTTGCCGGGTTCAGACTCGAAAACCACCGCCCACCCGGCACCGGCAAGAACATTCCCGGCGTTTTCAGCGATGGCCCTGTCATTCTCAAGGATGAGAACCTTTGGTTTTTTACTCTCCGTCATGGGATTCTGCCAGCCCTGGTTTCGGCATTTGGAACCCACTTCGTTTTGCAATCTCTTCAAATTGGGTAAATACCTGTTTTATGGAATGGGAATAAAGCTGATCGATTTTTTCTGCCGTTATCCCGCCTTCGTCTGCCAGATGAACATCAGCCAGTTCAATAACCTGTCCAGGTGTCAGCCCCACCCTGGCGGCACCTTCCCGGATCCGTGATTCAAGGTGGAAAATCTCAAGATCAATGTCCTTATTGGCCTGGTCTAAGGATTTCCTGGAGTCGATCAACTCACTGTCCAGTTCATACAACTGCCGATTCAGGTCCTTGGCCTTTTTCAAATCCGCCTTTGCCGCAATCTGGATATCATACTGGTTCAATCCGACCCGAATGTCATCCAGAGCATTTCCATCCCCCTTTGCTTTAAAAACATATTGGTGAACCGCACCTTTGTTAACAGAGGATTTAATGGTATCCATATCTGAATACCGGGTAAGTAGGAGGCGGACCGTATCAGGAGATAGCGTTTTTACCTGTTCAAGGAAATGCGTTCCGGCCATTCCGGACAGCCGCTGGTCCGATATGACCAGGGAAAAGGTGGAGGAGTCCGACTGAATGATCTTCAGGGCTGATTCACCATTATCTGAAAGGCAAACCTCCATGGGAATAGAGGTTAAGTCGGTGTTCAGAAAGCGCATAACCTTGGACTTGTCCCCAACGAGCAGCACCTTATGCATAGATGTCTTTCCCACAGCCCTCCTATACACTAAAAATTAAACACAACTACTATATACCATCGGAGAAGCGTCCTTTCAACATGCAAGATTTAGGAGTTAAAAGCTCGAAAAGCGAGAGAAGTAAAATCAGTCAAAATTTAATGCATCCAATGAGATGTATAAATCGTGATTAGATCTAACGTGTATTGCAAGGTTTTAGATTCAACAAAAACATATGGCTGAATGAACATTCCTTGCCTGCACACCAACATCTTGTGGTAAACTTTGAACAGTTTTTCTTAGAAATGTAAAGATTTGAAGCGTTGCTTTATGCCATCAATGTGCACCCCGGTATTGCTCATCTGTCTCATGGATATCATTTGAATACATTAGTACTTTGAACATCCAGATTGATGCAAGAATCCTTGACTCTCGTACGCTAAGCTTATCTATGTACTTGACGTAACAAAATCATAATTGACCTTTGACAGGTCAAAGGATATTCTCCACAAATATGACAAAAATCACACCAATAAATTCCGGCAACCCATTAATTGGAATCTGGAAAGCTAATGATGGATTCCCTGGTATATTTGTTACAATAAAAACTGGCTATAAAGGTTTTCAAGTCACTGCTGTTGATGATTCCGATGGTGAAAGACCCGAAGTTTATGATCTTAAATATGCAGAAGATATCCTCTCTTTTAATCTATACTTCAACTCAAATGGTCGGTTGATAAAATATCGTTTTCAGTCATTGTCGAATGATCGTGTAGATGTGACTTTCACATATTCAGAGCAGGAAACTTGGGAGAAAATTTGAACATAGCCCTACGTTTTTTCTGAGATTCCAAGAATACTCTATGGGCAAAAATATACATTAATCGACTTCCCTTTCGAAGATCCTCTAGGGTAAAGAGAATATAAAAAGTTGATTTTTGAATCGAAGTTGGATCGCCTCGGATCTCTCCCGCCTTCAGGCTAAACTAAACTATGTAATAAGTTTACACTTGCATTTTCAAGCCGGTGATGATTTTCTCCAATCATGTTGAATGTTGATATTGATACAAAAGGTATTCGATAATAATGACCAAATACGACATTACTAAATACGATCTAAAAGAATTGAAAGAGGCTTTCAACAATATAGATGATGTTAAATATCCTGAAAGAGCCGCTAAATTGTATCTTCAAATACAAAAATATGAGAAAAAAGAGAATAGCCTACGAGTAAGCAAGCCAAATAATTTGTTCTTCAAGTTTAATTCATTCTTATTTAGTATCTTTGATTCTCTGAATCACCGTAATTGGATAGAATTTAAAGAAGAGGAATTCAAGAATAAAAAGAGCCGAGTATCAAAACTCATTTCGGAAAAAGAATCATCAATTTAGGACAAGAACTGCAATGGAGTTTAAAGAGCGGTTCCCCTTCCTCTTGTTTCACCTCTTTACAATAGCAGTAATCAAAATAATAAATAAAGTAATCTATGTAATAAGTTTACTCTTGCATTTTCAAGCAGGTAATGATTTTCTCCAATTAAGTTGATTTCGGTTTTACTCCAACTCGTTTGTATTGGTTGGATATCATTAAAATTTTCAAGATATGCGGTTGGTCGTCGGATAATAAGAGAATAGACGGAACCGCTCATCATATTGTTATGAGGCAAAATATGAAAAAACACATCTGTTTTATTAGCACTATGGCAATCGCTTTTTTCATTTTCAGCAGTGTTAACGCCAAGGATATTAAACCATATGCAAAAGATGCTGTTAATAAAGGCTGGGCATATTTCAACAAAGGAGATTTGGACACTGCTTTTAAACGCTTTCATCAAGCCACCATTATAGATCCCAATTTTGCTCCCGGATATTTTGGGAAAGCCTATGTTTATAGTCTGCAAGACAAACTCGACCTCGCAATAGAAAACTACAGAAAAACCATAGCATTAGCAGACCCACCATTTACGCATGCTTATGGAAATCTTGGGTTGGCTCTTCTAATGAAAGGAGAACAAGTAGAGGGACATCAAATGTTATTGAAAGCTCTTGAAATAGACCCTAATAATGGAGATGCACTTCTAAACATTGCCCAGTCTTATTGTGAAAGAGGTGAAAGCAAAAAAGCTTGGGAACATCTTAAAAAAGTCAAAAACCAAAATATTGAAATTCCTCCTGAAATGCTAAATGAAATGAGAATTACTTGTCCAGACAATTAAAACATAAGGTTTGTCCTGCCTCATAACCCAGCGCTGCACCGGACCGCAAGGGGCGGCCTCTTTAAAAGTTGAACAATTTTTGGATCGGTGGTGCTTACAACTCGTTTTACTGGAAACCCTTGCGGACCGTGAGCGTCACCTTTACAGTCAACTTAATGCATTAATCATTTGAGTTCAGTGGTCTACTGGAATGATGATAATAATATAATAAGTTTACAGTCTGGGAACTGAAAATTTCCAAATGTCAATGCTGATGAACGATCAAGATTTATGGCAAGTAATCATGATTTTTCAGATTCAAGTTAATGTATAGGATTTTATCTTTCATCTATAGCCAAGGCCGTGAGCACAAGACCCAATTGAGAGGATGAAACAAAAATAAAAATTTCCAGATATTTTAAAGATGAAGGATTAAATTTATT
>PIVQ01001283.1 GCA_003354055.1 Desulfobacteraceae bacterium
TTTACCTGGCCATTGCCAAGCAGTATGAACCCCTCCTGCTACTGCCTATTGGTTTTGGTGTTCTGATAGGCAATATCCCATTTTTTAAGGGCTTCGGGCTGGGAATTTATGAGGCAAACAGTGTCCTTCATTATCTCTATCAAGGGGTGACCTCCGGCGTCTATCCATCCATCGTTTTTCTTGGGCTCGGGGCTATGACAGATTTTTCCTCGCTTTTGGCAAGGCCCAAACTCATGCTTTTAGGTGCCGCCGCACAGACCGGCATCTGGGCAACGCTATTGAGTGCCATGGCTTTTGGTTTCATGCCCAAAGAGGCGGCCTCTATCGCTATTATTGGCGGTGCTGACGGACCCACCTCAATCTTTTTAACCGCCAAGTTGGCGCCTCACCTGATCGGCCCAACCGCCATAGCAGCCTACTCATATAATGTACTTTTCCTTATCATTTAGCCGCCGATCATGCGGCTTTTGAACTCCCGGCAGGAACGGCTTATCCGTATGCCCGACCCTCGCGAAGTATCTAAAAAAGAGCTAATGGTTTTTCCAGTGGTCGCCCTGTTCCTCTGTTGTTTTCTGGCTCCGGCTTCCATTCCGCTGCTGGGCCCCTTTTTCTTCGGTAACATCATGAAAGAATCAGGTGTGGTTGATCGTCTGGCCAACACCGCCCGCACAGCAGTCATTGATACGGCAACAATATTCTTAGGTTTAACTGTTGGGGCATCAACCCAGGCGGATGTCTTTTTAACGAAGGAATCAATTGGTATTTTTATGCTGGGTGCCGTTGCATTTAGTATTGCCACAGCCTCAGGCGTTATTTTTGCCAAGATCATGAACCTCTTCATGAAAGAAAAGATCAATCCGCTGCTTGGGGCAGCCGGTGTTTCAGCCGTTCCCGGTTCAGCACGGGAAGTTCATCTTGTGGGCCTGAAGGAAGACCCGACTAATTTCCTGCTGATGCATGCCATGGCCTGTAACTCTTCGGGTGTCATCGGATCTGCTGTTTGTGCCGGTATACTGTGGAGTTTTATGATGTAAGGATCGGCTACAAAAGATCAAGTTATTTTGTAACGATTCCTAAAGAATAAAATTAATATTCTCATGCATTCAAGGGGGGACGAAAGTTCCCCCTTTATTATTTTATTACAGGCTAATTGGGTAGCGTTTGAACCAAGCCCCCAAATTATTCACAGGTCAGCAGTTTAACACCATCATAATTGTTGACTGGAAAGCGCTAAATATCGTATGATCCCCCCAAAATTTTTATACCTATAATCCTTGGAGAAAAATATGAAAACAAAATTTTGTGGCGTTGCAGTATCTTTGATGTTTTTGTGCAGTTTGTTTCTGATTTCCTGCGGTGAACAGCAGCAGGCCGAAGCTCCCAAAGCACCGGAAAAAGCACCAGAGGCAACGGTGGAGAAAACAGCAAAACC
>PIVQ01001284.1 GCA_003354055.1 Desulfobacteraceae bacterium
TGTTTTTGATTTTTCAACCCAGGTTCTTCCGATTTATGTGGGACGTATCCATACCTTTGAGAATAAAACGTATCATAGGGATATCGGTACCCCTGAGAGTTATTTAAAGGCACAAAAATTCCTATGATTGATATACCGGCAATGACCTTAACTGGTCATCGCTGCATTTTCTTTTTTAATGAGGTGATTTATGATAGTTCCCAGGCGATTCGGAAGAGTTGCCCTGTTTTTCTGCAGAAAAATTAGAATCGGGTCTGTTTTTATCACAATTGAGCTACTTTTACTTCTCTCCTGGGTTTGATTATCTGAAATCAATAGTGTCTCAAAGTTGATTTTACCTGTTATAAGTATTTCAGGCTCTAAAGGGACTGTTTTGAATCTTTGATAAAGATCCAGATCTTTGGCATTCAGTCGGGATATTTTTTTTAGAGATGAATCAGGTAAATCCTCTTTCTTAAGTTTAAAATCAGGTAAGGTCTGGTTGATATTTTCCTTTAATACGTTTGGTAGGTGATTCCGCCCCAACAGTTCTCCTAAAAGGAATTTGGACCGGCCAACATCAATACAGGCAAAAAATGATTCCCTGATCTTGTTTTCAAGGGTATCAACCGGTGAATCCTCTTCTGTATCCAATGAAAAACATATTTTGTTGATATTATCCGGTTGGGAGATAAAATCCATGAACTCATCCAATTCCGGCAGCCTATTTGCCCGCATGCAATTATAGCTGAATAATGAGAGAAGCCGTTCAATGGGGGGGCGCAATATGGTGATGACATGGTCTTTGGGGACTATCTTTTCTTTGAAAAGTCTTTTGATACCCAGATGGCTTGCCAATATCCCGTGCATCTGGTTACAATTATAACTTTTGGTTTGAATTTCTTGGAAAGAGGTAATTATATTTTTAAATGTGCCTTCGTCATCTGCCCGGGAGGTATAGGAAAATTTATTGTTCATTTTGCAATGGTATTTTAATGCAGCCTTATAAGGGAGTTCAAAATCAATCCCGGCACATTTTTGAATGTGAATAAATGTATAGAATTTTGGTGCATCAGGGATCTGCCTGATCAGGCTGGGAGTAAAACTGCATTTGGAATTGATTGCCGTTGCAAGATCATTTATGTCCATCTGAATTTCCTTAGGTGAAGGCTTTGTTTTTTCTGGCGTTACCGATGGGGCCGTAATGAAAAGCATAGAATAGGGGATGGGGATTGTCAAGGTGCTGCTGTGCTTGATTTTAACGGTTCGAAATGAAAATGAATTATTGGGTGGTGGGCATGTTTTTTTAGAATTAAAGTTTAAAAAAACTGTGATGTGAAAAAAAACAGTTGACAATAGAGACGAAAAAATATAGATTGCCTCTGTTTTTCGGAGCTGCCAACGGGCCGTTAACTCAGTTGGTAGAGTATCTGCCTTTTAAGCAGAGAGTCG
>PIVQ01000488.1 GCA_003354055.1 Desulfobacteraceae bacterium
TTTAAGATTCTTTGAAAGGCCGTCAGGCCATTGGTGAAGTCCCAGATATTTTGCTTTTTGTTGAAAGGAGTCCGGGCCGTCTTCAATCCGAATTCCGGATATTAAATGGTTTGTTTCAGATTCGGTGAATCGAATAGGCCCGACCCTGCTTTTTATATGGGCTTTATTCATTGGGCAGATGATCTGGCACTTTAAGCAATCGTAGACACAATGATGTGCCGAGTTCGGTACCCACGCAGGAAACGGTTCGGCACTTTCATTTAAATAGGATAAGCATTTTTCATTATCTATTAAGAATCTTTCTTTTTGAATCGCCTGGGTTGGGCAATTGGTCAAGCATGCGTTGCAGTTATCGCAGCATGACGCGATTGCCAGGTCTTCCCAGTGGTTATCATCACATGGAATGTCTGAATAATATGCTGTAAAAGAGAAATTGCTGCCCATTCCGTCAATATAACAAATATTATTTCTTCCATATGCTGCTAATCCACTATGAACAGCTAATCGTTTTAACGGTATGTTTCCTGCTGCAGATATCTGATATTTTTCCGATGAAAGCCTCTTTTTAAGACTATTCTCAGTTTTATTAAAATCGGACATGACAGGGCTTGAAAAATTATATGTCCTGCCATGATAGGTAAACTCTACATCTGCGTAGAACGGATGTGGCACGGCAATAAGAATTATTGATTCTACTAAAAAGCCAATATTCTGAACATCTATCGGAACATCAAATTGATACAGGTGATCCACAATCCATTTTTGAAAGTTGTTTAATTCTTCATTCCGCTTAAATTGATCAATTTCATTTTTAACACTAAGTAATCGATTTATCGGAATGATTTTTCCTCTCTCATTATCGACGAATGCCTTGTTGATTAAGGATTGAACGTCAGTCATGAATCTGTACCCTCCGTGATTGTGCCCTTCAAAAAAATGGCGCAGAAAAAACGATGAGCGCCGAATAGCGTTGACAGCCGTTAATTTTTATCAGTCTTTTTAATGTCTGTAAAGTGATTACAGATTCCCATTAAAATTACAGTCGAATGCACTCAATGATACTAATACTCTCTTTTGTGGTAATGATTCGGGCCAGCTTAAACCCCGATGTTTTCAGCAATGTTTTGTATTCATTCTCCGTGCGTTCACAACCACCTGTGGTGACAAGCATTTCAAGATCAAGAAGCTTTGCAATCGAGGGCTGGTTTCCGGGGGGGACAATCATCTCAACAATTAAGAGTCTTGTGCCCGGTTTCATGGTTTTATGGCAATTGTTCAAAATTATTTTACACTGGTCTGCCGGCCAGTCATGAAGGATATGCGACATGAGGTAGCAATCACTGCCGGCCGGGATCTCTTTGAAAAAATTACATTCAATCGTTTTGCATCGATCTTCAAGACCTTGTGCCCGTATTCGTTCTCCTGCCTTTTGAATTACAGAAGGAATCTCCGCAACAATCCCGTGCATCAAAGGATTGGCAATTAAGATTTCTGTCATCAAAGCCCCAAGCCCTCCGCCGACATCCGTCAGTGTATTGATGCCTGAAAAATCATAGACATCAACAATTGCGCGATGGGAACTTTTGGCTTTTACGGCATTGGCATCATTGAACACCCCTGCTGCTTTAGGATTCTGCTCAAGCCAGTCAGACACCGGCATTCCATGCGCCTTTTCAAAGGCGGTCTCTCCTGTTTTTATACTATCCATAAAATATCCCCAAGCCCTGTCGCTCCAGTCAGAATTAAACAGTATTGCTATGGATCTCATTGCCCCTGTTTGCAAATACTCAGCTATTGGGGTGAGTTCAAACTTTTTTCCATCTATCTCGTGGAAAATACCGACACTGGCCAGCGCCCTCATCATTCTGTAAAGAGATGGGGCATGGGAGTGAGTTATTTGAGCGAGCTCTTCAATGCTCTTGGGGCCTTTGGCCAGCATATCCGCTATGCCAAGCTCTGCTGCTGCGTAAATAGGTTTGCTGATCCATTTTCCGACAATAAAGTTCATAAGCTGTGCTGGTGGGGGCAGTTCGTTTGGTTTCATTTTTACCTTCTTTTTTTTAATAGTGAATTAGTTAGGGACTACAATCAAACAGAACAAAGCTCAGGCGTCTAAGCCATGCAAAATTTTGGGGACCTGGCGATACGGAAGGTGTCGATAAATTTTAAAGGATTATCAGTTCAGGAAATTTAAATTTGAAAGAAAGCTATACTTTTGCGTTTTAAGGAAAGGAGAGTTCTGGTGGGTGCGATTTGAAATATTTTGGATTTTAAATCCATACTCTTTGAATGTCAATACAATTGGCGATAAAGGAGGATATTGTGCAACACCGCCCTTGTTTTGCGACATATTGCAAAAAAGGGCGGCGGCAATTGTTAAAGAACGGTATGTTGCGGGCGGTTATTCACCCAGCATGCCGGCTCTTAATTTTTTATCCCCTGTGAAATTATCACCCTGGTACAGCCAGATTGAAAATAAGGCCTTTTTAAATTCAAGGCCTGGAAATGTTTTGATAAGCTCTCCGTTAAAAAGAACCTCAACGCCTTTAGCCGGCAGATAACGATACATCCAGATATCACCCTTGGCGGCTTTGACGGTCAGCCCCAAAAAGGCCTCAATGTCAGCCTTCAAGGCATCTGAACCAGTGTCTCCGACATATTTGAATCCATCTGCATAAACAGGGTTAACCTTTTTAATCGGCCCGCTTCTCTTCCAGGTCATGACAATGGACATGGGCTCGTCAGCATCAATGATTTTCTGGGAATCACCTGATTTTGCTTTAAGGTATAAGGCGCCTATATATACTTTAAAACCAAATTTTTTCCTGATTCCGGTTCCATTCAGAACCAGATCTCCTGCTTCTGTTACCTGGGTTTCCGGGATGTCGACGCCGCCGACCTCAACTGCATACGAAAGGGTTGAAGAAAAAAATAACACAAGTAAACCGATTACAAGTTTTTTTACCATGCGCTCCTCCATTAAATTAATGCGTTAAAAATATGCCTATACTTCAAACTGATTTAACATGTCTTTTAGTTTTTGCGCCATGCCGGCCAGGTCTTCTGCATTCATGTTCAACTGAGAACTTCCGGTCGTCATTTCAACCGCCTTCTGATTTACACCGGCAATATCCTCTGATATTTCCCCGGCAACTGTTGAACATTGTGCCACATTTTCACTCACTTCCTGGATGCCCAGTGATGCCTGGGTAACATTTTCACCGATTTCCTGGGTTGCAGCGGATTGCTCGGAAATGGCACCGGCAATTTTTGAAATGGTCTCATTGATTTCGAGGATGATGGCCGTTACCTGTTCGATGCCCTTGATGGTATTTGATGTGGTTTCCTGGATGCCGTTGATTTTAACATTTATCGCCTTGGTTGCATCAGCAGTCTGGCTGGCCAGTTCCTTGATTTCATTTGCCACAACAGTAAAGCCCTTCCCGGCTTCTCCTGCCCTGGCAGCTTCAATGGTTGCGTTAAGTGCCAGAAGATTGGTCTGTCCTGAAATATTGATAATGGTTTCAGTGACCGTTCCAATATCTGCGGCGGCTTCCCCCAGACGTCTCATATCTTCGGACGCCTCTTTTGCCTGATCAACCGCTTTTTCTGATATTTTTTGTGCCTGATCTGAATCTTTGGCGATTTCATTTATGGTTATAGTGTTCTGCTCAGTGGCTGAATTAACCGAACCTAAGTTCGTTGACATCTGCTCAATGGTAGCGGCAAAGGAATTCAGGCTTGAACTCATCTCTTCTGTGGCCCCTGCCACAGAGGTGAATTTAGCGGCTATGTCCTTGGTACCTGTAGACATATGCTCTGAGATTCCATTTAAGTTTTCCGAGGAGGATGACAAGGTGATCACATCTTCTGATATATTTTTGATCATTCCCCCAAGATTTGAGACAATACCGTTCAATGCATTGGAAAGCGTACCGATCTCATCTTTCTGGTCTATGTCTAATTTTTGTGTGAAATTCCCGGTGGACATTTGTTTTGAAAAATCAACGGCCTTAATAATGGGCTGGGTGATCAATCGGGTAATAATAAAGGACAGGCCAAACCCGAGTATAATCGCGCAGATGCCAATCATCAATGCGATTCGGGCTCTTGAAACGGCCTTGGTGTTCACGTCCAGGGCACCGTCCTTGGCCAATTTGCCGGCATCAAGGTATAGGGCCAAAGTCAGCGGTTCAATGCTGTTGACAGCATCGGTCATGCCGGTATAAAGGTCGGCAATTTTTTGATCTTCACTCACCAATGCATCAAAGGCCGTTCTATACTCGGATAAATATTGATGGGAATTCTTTTTATAATCCTCGATGATGGCGGAGTCGTTTATGGCTTTTGCAAGGGTGTCAATTGCCTGGTGGGCTTTGGTAACATATTCCTGCCCGCCGAAAAGCATATAGTCTTTTTCACTGCTTCTAACCTGAAGTATCAAGGGTTTTGCATTGGGTAAATAGGAAACGTTGAACACTTCATCAATTTCCGAAATAATTTCCCGAAGCGTTTCAAAATGAGTTTGCCGTAGCTCATCCGTTGATGCCCCTATTAATTTTTCAAGGGTTTGCCTGTAATTGCTTAAGACCTCTTTCAAGGTGTCTTTTATCATCTCCTCTTCTGCTTTGGATTTGGCAATCACGTCGGGATATGCTTTTGCGACCGTATCAAGCTGTATTAAATAATCAGGGTCCCGGGTCAGTCCGTATTCATTTTGCAGCTGTACCAGCTTAAGCATATGGACATAAATATCTTCAACATCAACATAGGCCATTTCTTTAACAAACAGGAGGGCCGCTTCTTCAAACTTGCCCCTTAAGCCGGATTTGCTGTCAAGACCCCGGTGTTCATAGGAAAGAACCAGTTCATTAAAACTCTTGGAATAGGAGGCCACAAATTTTGATATTTCCTGGGCTGTTTTCGCCATGGCACTGTTTTGGGCGTTTTTAGCCATGATCGTAATCTGCTCTGCTTTTTCTTTCAGCAGTTTTATGTTTTTTTCCAGCCGGTCCAGGTACTTTTTGTCCAGGGAAGAAAGGAAGTCTTTTTCTTCAATACGGCATTGCTTCATCAGTGTTTGTATTTGGGAGGCCTTGTCTGCAATGGCCACATTTACGTCCATGAGGGTATTGAAATTTGTCGATGTGTTTTTAACGGTTGCATGATAGATGACCATCACGCAAACAAACAACAACAGAACGATACCGAATCCGCCAACGAGCTTTGTTACCATCTTAAGGTCGTTAAACACCTTCATCTTTCTTATTCCCTCCCCTCTAATAAGAATACATCAGAATCACCGGTCAAAGGGCGGGTTAGAAAATTTTTTAAACATCCTAAGATTTATGGACACCCATTTGACTTGCAATCTTTTTTTCTCGGTTGCCAGGACAAAATAATTTATCACCCTACCATATAAAATTTTACATCGCTTGACAATACGCGCCAATTACTTACCTTTGTGAGCGGTTTTTCTTGTTTTTATATGTCATGTCACCCAAAATTTTTATTTTAGAAACGGAGGCGTAATTGTATGTCAATCAGTTTCCTCATAACGCCGTTGGACATCCTCTGGAAGACACTAAAACTTTATGGCTATGATCCTGCACCTGTGTTTAAATCAGTTGGAATTTCATCCAGTTCCATTAAAACACCCGGAGAGAGAATCTCCCTTGAGGTAATCGACCGGATATGGGATGAGGCGGCTTTGTTGATTGACGATCCTTGCTTTGGTCTTAAAGCGCCTCAATTCTGGCATCCGTCCCATCTGAATGC
>PIVQ01000489.1 GCA_003354055.1 Desulfobacteraceae bacterium
TCATTGCCGGGCCTGACGAGCTTTCCTCTATGCCCGACAATCTCACTTTTGCCCAAAGTGCTGCAGTACCCTTAGCCGCCCAGACAGCATTACAGGCCCTCAGGGATATCGGCAGAATCTGGGCCGGCCACCGTGTTTGCATCAACGGAGCATCCGGAGGCGTCGGCACCTATGCCGTCCAAATTGCAAAAGCCTTTGACTCACAGGTAACAGGGATCTGCAGCAGTACCAACGCAGAGTTAGTCACCCGACTTGGTGCTGACAAGATTATTGATTACCACACCCGAAACATCCTGGAACAAGACAAAAAGTACGATATATTCTTTGATGTTTTCGGAAACTTTAAATTCAAAAAGGTTAAACAGATCCTGAAACCCGGCGGAATTTATATATCCACCATCCCCTCCCCCGCAAGACTTGTAAAAGACCTCTGGCACCGAATAAACCCCATCGGCAAAAAAGAGAGACTGGTGGTCGTAAAATCAAAAACCCAGGACCTGCTGTTTCTAAAGGAATTAATTGAAAAAGAAAAAATCATCCCAACCGTAGACAAAACATTTCCCCTGTCCCAGGCCAGAGATGCCCACACCTACATTGAAACCAAAAGAGCCCGGGGAAAAATCGTCCTAACTATCAGGGACACCTGAATCCCTACCCCCAAAGGTTTCATCGGGGTTTACTCTGTATCGAGACTCAAGTCCACCTTAACTACACTATCAACGTGTGGTGAACCGATCAGGTCCGGATGGGGTACCCGAGCCATAAGATCGCAATTTTCAAGCGCCTCTCAATAAAATGCATCTCATTAAGTATCGCTTGAAAATTGTTCGATCAGGCCGGGTATCCCATCCGGACCGGCGGTTGCGACTACTCCGACCTTACTTCATCCGGTAGGTATAACTCATCATAATCTGATTCCGGTCTTCCATGTTCAGGGCAGCTTCCAGCCCCGGGCAATCCAGACTGATGTTAATGGCCTCTTTGGTCATGCGGATACCCATAGGATTTTTCTCCGTCATGGTTTTTGCCAGCCCTTCGGCTGTAGACAGCATCTCGTCTCTTTCCACCACTCTTGAGGCAAACCCCAGATCCAATGCCGTATCGGCATCCATCCAATTGCCGGTGAGCAGATACTCATAGGCCCGTCCAGCGCCGATAAGCCGGGGCAGAAAATAAGAAGAGGCCATATCAGCCCCGCCGAGCCCAATATTGATATAGGCGGCGGAGAATCTGGCATCTTTAGCCAGAATCCGCAGATCCGAGGCCATGGCCAGGGAAAATCCAATACCGGCAGCAGCCCCATGAACACAGGCAATTATCGGCTGGGGAATCTGTCGCATGCCTAAGAAAAGGCGACTCATGCGAACCTGAGCATTATAGGCCTGAACCGGGGTCATCTTGAAAATTTCCGGGGCATATTTTTTGGTGTCCAGCCCGGCGCAAAACCCCTTGGCATCGCCGCCGGTAAGAATAATCACCCGAGTCTCTTCATCATAGCGTCTTTCCCGCAGGAAGGTTTCAAAGGCCTCGACCATGGAGTGGTCAAAGGCATTGTAAGTGGCGGGTCTGTCCAGGGTGAGGTAGCCGATGCCGCCTTCGGTTCTGAACTGAAAGGGAAGGTCCGGGGCGTCATCTGTATTGTTTTTATCTTGGGTCATCGTTATTGTCCTTTTCGGTTTTAAATCAGGGGTTAATCCGTAAAACAGGTGTCAGGGATATCGGTCGTCATCTGGTCGCTCTTTTTAAGGCTGGCTGCCAGGCTGAGGATCTTCGGCAGTTCATAGGCGTAAAAATATCTGCTCACATGAATTTTCCCCTGGAAAAAGAGAGTTTCCTTTTTCTTTGACTTTCCTTTCACCAGTGCTTCAGATGCCGCCGTTGCCATGGTCAGCCATTGCCAGGCAATGACCATGATGCCGAACATCTCCAGGAAAAGGCTGGCATCGGCCAGAAAGGCATCCGGTCCTTTTTCCATGGCAACCTGCCCAAGGCCCATGGCGGTGGTTTCAACCTGGGTCAAGGCTTCAGACAATTGTTCGGCCATCCGGATCAATTCCGGATCTGTTTCACCCACCTGCGTTGCCCGGATCATGGCATCTTTCATTTCCTGTTTCAGCAGCTCAAGGGTCCTGCCGTTCTCCATGACCAATTTTCTGCCCAAAAGATCCATGGCCTGGATGCCGGTGGTGCCTTCGTGGATGGGATGGATACGCATGTCCCTGAAATGCTGTTCCACCGGAAAATCATCGCAGTACCCGTATCCGCCGAAGCATTGAATGGCTGCACTGGTGGACAAAATCCCCATTTCTGAAGGATAGGTCTTGGCCACAGGGGTTAAAAGTTCCAGAAGCAGATGGCAGTCCTTTGCAGAAGGATCCTTTGTCAGGATATCCTCGTACATGCCGCAGTGAAGAATAAGAGACAATGAGCCTTCGGTCACTGCCCGCTGGAGCAGGAGCATCCGCCGTACATCTGCATGTTGGATAATGGGAACCGGATCCGATCCCTTGGGTGCGGTCACGGACCTTCCCTGGCACCGGGAGCGGCAATAGTCCAGAGAAGAATGGTAGGCCGCCGTGGCAATGGCTGTGGCGCCCATGCCCACTTCCAGCCGGGCATTGTTCATCATCTGAAACATATAGGAGAGACCGCGGTGGGGCTCACCCACCAGGTATCCAAGGCAGTCGTCCTTTTCCCCAATGCGGAGCCCGGTTATGGGTGCCCCCCGATACCCCAGTTTGTGAAAAACCTGGGTCACGGTCACATCATTAGGCACCAGATTGTTGTCTTTGTCATATCTAAGTTTGGGAACGGCAAACAATGATATTCCTTTAACCCCTGGTTTTGCTCCATCGATCCGGGCCAGCATGAGATGAACCACATTGTCCACCCCGTCATGGTCACCGGCGGAGATAAATATCTTTTCGCCGCAGATTTTATACATCCCCTTTTCTTCGTCCACGGGACTTGCCTGAGTCGCTAAATCCCCCAATGAGGTCCCGGCTTCCGGCTCGGTCAGGGCCATGGTGCCCTGCCAGTTGCCTGCCAGCATATCGGGCAGGAAACGTTCCGCAAGTTCGGAAGAGCCGAAGGTGTGCAGCAATTTGGCCGCCCCCATGGTCAACCCTGCATAGACTGCTGCGGAATAATTGGCCGTGGCAAATATAAAATTGATGCAATGGAGGATGGAGGCGGGCATATCCTCACCATCCCACTCTTCGGGGAAGGTGGCCGAGATCCAGCCGTCCTGCCCAAGGGTCTTGAGCATGGGGCGAACACCTGCATGGACCTTTACCCTGCCTTTATCCAACTCCGGAGGTTTGCGATCCATCTCCTCAAACATGGGATGCATGATCTTCTGCCCGATATCCAGGGCGGCCTTAAACACCATGTCCAGAGTCTTGGGGGTATGCCCGTTTAAAATATCCCCCTCCCGGAAACGACAGTCCCGGGAGTTCAGGGTAAACGTAAGATTCTGCATGCTCATGAACTTGTCAGCCATGATATTTTTTTCCTTTAATTGTCTTTTGTCTAACGGATGCCATTCATAAAGTCCGGGGCCAGAAATTCAGGTTCCGGGTAAGAATAAAATCCTTTTCCGGTTTTAGCCCCCAGATCACCGCGGTCCACATAGGCCTTTAAAAAGGCTGCGTTCATGCGGCCCTGGGGATCTTGGCTTTTTTCCGCCCAATAGTCCGTCACTTTGTACACGGTTTCAAGACCGATGGAATCCATGATACCGAAGGGCCCTGCCAGGGTTCTCATGATTCCCATCCAGGCCCGGTCAATATCCGCCACCTCTGCCACCTCTTTGGAGGCCAGACTCAGGGCGGCCCCCATAAACTCAGACAGCATGGTATTGAACACATAGCCGTGCTGCTCCTTTTTCAACTCAATTGGAAATTGGGCTATTGCCGCACAAAACTCCCGGATGATATCAAGGGTGGCATCGGAGGTGCCGGAATGTGGCATGATATCCACTACATTGGTCAGCATGCAGTCATGGAAATGGAAGGCGGCAAACCGGTCGGGCCGGCCTGTGGCCTCGGCAATCATGGAAGGGATCAGGGTGGAAGTATTGGTGGTAAAAATAGTATGATCCGGGCAGATCTTATTGAACTGCGAAAAGACACGGGCTTTAAGTTTCGGATCTTCAGGAACGGATTCATTGATGAAGTCCGCATCCCGGCCTGCAACTTCCGGATCGGATGAAAACTGCATTCGGGTCAGGGCCATCTTCGCCTGTTCCGCGGTGATCCTGTTGGCGGCGGCCAGATTTCCTGCCAGGCCGTCCAACCGTTTTTGAGCCGCCTCAATGGCAGCATCAAAGGGATCGTATACCATAACCTCAAATCCCGAGGCGGCGCATTGAAGACCGATCTGAAGCCCCATGGTTCCAGCCCCGAGGATCAGCACTTTTTTGATCTTCATCTTCTTGTCTCCCAAATTATCCATATGCCTTGTCCTCCATATCCAGGGCAGCACTGGAAAGCCCCCGGATCGAATTCATCTTTCCCTGGGTGACGGGCAGGACAGTATCCATAAAAAATCGGGCGCAGGTGATGATACCATTGTAAAACACCTGATCTTTCTTCTTGACGGATTTGTCTGATTGCAGTTTTTGAGAAGCGGTAAAAGCCCGCCTCAGGTGTATCCAGGCCAGAACCACATCCCCTGTGACCTCCAGAAAGGGGCTTGCATGGGCAAAGGCCGTCTCAAATTTTTCGGACATGGCTGCCATGCCAAGGTCCATGGCAGTGGCACCCAGCTCCTGAACCATGCTTTCAAGGGTTTCCGCCAGAGGCGTAAGCTCGGGAATTTCTTTTGCCTGGCCAATGGTATGGGTCATCTCATCTATCAGGGTTTTGAATACCATGCCTTTTTTCATACCCAGTTTCCGACCCAGAAGATCCATGGCCTGGATACCGTCCGTGCCTTCGTAAATGGAGGCGATTTTGGCATCACGGGCCAGTTGTTCCACCGGATATTCACTTGTGTAACCATATCCGCCAAAGGTCTGCATGGCCTGGACACAGACCTCGAATCCCCTTTGGGCACAATAGGCTTTAACCACAGGGGTGAGCAGTTCAATAAGACCGGCTGTGCGATCCGCCTCTTCAGGACGCAGGTTCATGGCCTGTTCGTCGAAAAGACTTGCCACATAAAAGATCAGGCTGCGCATTCCGTCCACATGGGCCTTCATCCAGGTGAGCATCCGACGTACATCCGGATGGTTGATGATGGGGACGGATCCGGCATCGGGATTTTGCAAATCGCAAAGCGCTTTTCCCTGGCGGCGGGTCCTGGCATAATCCAGGGCATAAAGGTAGGCCAGCGAAGCGGTGCTTGACCCCTGAAACCCCACATTGAGGCGGGCTTCGTTCATCATATGAAACATGATCTCAAGCCCCCGGTTCTCCTGTCCCAGCAGATATCCCCGGCATTGGCCACGACTTCCCAGGGCCATTGAACAGGTGGCAGATCCGTGGAGCCCCATTTTTTCTTCAGTCCCGGTGCAGGCCACATCATTGGCTTCTCCCAGACTGCCGTCGTCGTTGACCCAGACCTTGGGTACAATAAAAATGGAGATTCCCTTTGTTCCCGCAGGCGCCCCTTCAATCCTGGCAAGGACCGGATGTATGATATTCTCGGTCATGTCATGCTCACCGGCCGTAATAAAAATCTTGTTGCCGGAGATGGACCAGGTACCGTCTTCATTTTTCCGGGCCGTGGTGGTCAGAGCACCCACATCCGAACCGGCTTCAGGCTCTGT
>PIVQ01000490.1 GCA_003354055.1 Desulfobacteraceae bacterium
TTGATGATGCCGATCAAACGGATATTGGCGTTTGCCAGGCAAGGGCAACACCAATTATTTTACGGTCTGTATAAAACAGAAGAAAGAGAAAAATTTCTTTACTATTCCATCCCCTGCCGGATTTCCGTGCCACCGTTTATTGTCGTCAGAAAAAAGGAGTTATCCAGATTTTCCAACGGCAATACAGTGTCTCTGGACAAATTGCTCAAGGATCAAAGCCTTAATTTTCTCTTGCTCAAATCCATCAGCTTTGGAAAAACCATTGATGCCATCCTTGAAAAACACCGTGAAAATGCCCAAATATCAATTGAGTACGATACAACGGATATGGGCACGAAATCTTTGAAACTACTCACCCGGAAACGCGTGGATTATTTCCTCTCCTTGGACGGGACTGCAAGTGACGCCAAAAAAATGGGCATTATTGATCAGCTTGCATTTCTTCACATGGAGGAACAAAACCGATATGAAGTGGGGTATATCACCGCCCCCCGGACGCCATGGGGGAAAAAGAAAATTCAACAGATCAATACGATTCTGAAAAGAGAAATCCCAAAAGCGTACTTTTTCAAACTTTTCACCCCCCTTGTTTCAGAAACAATGGAGGAGGAGTTAAGGCGCCAATTCAACACCGCCATTTTGACACCGGCAAAGGCAGCCCCATAACAATGGAAGTCTTTTACGTATGACCATTATAAATGAGAACAGCATCGGCTTTAGAAGCGGAATCCACTACCTTGCAGCCATTGCGACCATGGGCCTTTACGGCGGCCAGGTATGTCCGCTGGTAGATACCCTGAATATAAACGACTGGCTCATCTTACTGACCCTGGTGTTCGGCCTTATTTTTATCCTTCGGTTTCTCTCACTGGAAATGATACTAAAAAGAATCCAACGACGCGACCAGGTGTTAGGCCAATTCTGCATTGATATGACCTGGTTCACCGGAACAGGAATTCTTATTGCAGGCATCAATAAATATATGTATGGATTCCCCGGTATTGAAAGCGGATTAAAAATGATTCTGGGAACCGCCACACTGGGTTTTTTCATGGCAACAGACCTGGCCCTTACCAGGGAACGACTTCTTGGCAGAGAACTTGAAGCCATGCATCAGAATGTCTCAGTGGGACCCCATTATTTCCCCATGACATTGAAATTCGGTATAGTGGCAGCCATTGCCGCCTTGTCCGTCGCAGCCATCGTACTCCTGGTGGTGCTCAAAGATCTGGGGTGGATGATGAACATAGATAACATTGATCCCAAATCAGCCAGAATTTCGGTGATCAAGGAAATTCTATTTGTCACCCTCATCTTTCTCGTCCATATTTTTAATCTGATCTTTTCCTATGCAAAAAATCTGAACCTGGCGATCAACAGGGAAAACACAGCCCTGGTCCGGGTAACTGAAGGGAACCTGGATACCCGTATTACCGTCAGCAGCTATGATGAATTCGGTGTCATGGCCCAGTACACGAATGAAATGATCTCTATGCTCCAAAAAAACACGAAGGAGATACAGGAGACTCGGGATGCAACCATTATTGCCCTGGCCAGTCTTGCCGAAACTCGTGACAATGAGACCGGAGATCATATTCGCAGAACCCAGAATTATGTCAAGGCTCTGGCAATTCACCTTCGCACACATCCTAAGTTTTCCGGCTATCTGGATGAGGACACAATTGAATTGTTTTATAAATCAGCTCCCCTCCACGACATCGGTAAAGTAGGGATACCTGACAGTATATTGCTAAAACCCGGGAAACTCACTGATTCGGAATTTGAAATCATGAAGCAGCACACTATTCTCGGCAAAGAGGCTCTGGAAGAGGCGGCAAAAAACCTTAAATCCAATAATTTTTTAAACTTTGCTCAGGAAATTGCCTGCTCCCACCATGAACGCTGGGACGGAACCGGGTACCCATTTGGTCAGACAGGTGATGAAATACCCTTTTCCGGACGCCTTATGGCCATTGCAGATGTTTATGATGCATTAATTTCCAAACGGGTGTACAAGGATGCATTTTCCCATAAAAAGGCACGATCCATTCTCATTGAGGGACGGGGAACCCATTTCGATCCGGATGTACTGGATGCTTTTTTAGAAATTGAGAAAGAATTTATCACCATTGCAGCCAGGTACTCGGAGCCCGTCGGACCTCCCGTCGAAACCCACGGGGTAAAGGCTTAACAATAAGGTATTTATGGAACCTATCATCCAACAAACCGGGACATACTAATGAGACGGATACTAATTAGCATATTATTGGTGCTGCTCGGCGCTTTATCCGCCTGGGCCAGTTATTCGACTCTGCCGTTGACAGACCAGACCGCAGGACCTGTGGACTCAAGTCCTTATACCCTGTTTCAGCAGCATATCCCTGCCATAGCAGAGCAATTCGTGGGTATTCCTTTTAAGATGGGCGGAGATCCCAGACAAACCGGAACCACAGACAACTCCTCTCTATTTTATACCATTTATACGACAGCGGCCCAGAAAGCAGGCCTAAAATACAAGGCATATCTTCCCATGCGCTATCTTCTTAAAAACACACGGCAGGTTAATGCGGGAGAGGTCCGGAATGGAGATCTTATCGTCCTGGACAATGATCTGGCCGCCATGATCTATCTGGTTGAACCCTCAGGCCGGCTTCATTTTATCTATGCCTCTGAAAAACGGCAGCAGGTGTTTTCATTTAACAGCGACAACCTGGTTTACCATGCCTATTGGCTGGAACACCTCAGCGGTTTTTTCAGACTCAAAGACGGAATGCTCCTTCCTGCACGATAAATACCCCGGATTTATACCAAACAAGACATTGATCCTGATTAAAAATCATACTTCAGGGTTGCCACTATCCTGTCATTCTTATCCCATTGGGCATAACTGATATTGTCAAAGTTTGACAGATTCACATCACCATCACCTCTGTCAGAATCTTCATCTTCAAAGACTTCAAAAGCGCAGATAAAAGTCATTCCGGTAAGAAACTTATAGCTCACCTCAAATCGATTCATCCAGGACAAATCAGATACCCTGTAATGGGTATAATTCTTAAATTTCAAATCCTCATTATACTTGAACTGAATTCTGGATAAAATTTCATTGGTACCAGCGCGGCCGTCTTTTGAACTTTCAGTATAATTTTCAGCACTCTGCTTATCCACAATGACTTCATAGGCATATTCCAATGTCCACACCACCTGTTCCATAAAAATATAACTGGCGTAGTCGTCTATTGTGTAGGTTAAACCGAGAACAGAACTGAGATAATCGTCATCACGGTCTTTATAACTGTAATTAAACAAAGACTCGCCATGGATCTCAAACTTGCCCTTGGTGGTTGAAAATCCGCCGGCCAGGGTAAATATCCGTTCCACTGTGGTCCAGTCGGTATCCCCCTCTGTTCTGGTCACAGAATAGGGACTGGGCCCTGTATTGGTACTTAAAAAGACATCCCAGCCGCTCAGGGTGGTTTTGTATTTGGCAAACAGATCAATATACTCCCAGGCAACATTGGGCATATCTTCGGCAGCGCTCCCTGAGCCGCTGACACTTGAACTCGAAGAGGCATCGGTTTCCCCCCACCAGCGGGAACTGGCAGCAGGATATTTTTTATAGGTATAGATGGGCATAACGGCAAATTCAAACTTTGACTTGTCCAGATAATAGTCGGACTTGATCTGCCACAGGCCGAATTGTTTAGGATCCATGGGATCGTGGAGATCGGCCGGGCGAAACCGGTCTGAGGGGGAATACAAAGTGGAAATACCGGTGGTAAATTCTTTTTTTCCCAGAGTAATATCCATGGTGTCCAGGGAATAAACCCCATAAATCTCATTGAGTTCAACAAATCGCCGGTAATACTCCCGGTCTTGGGGCCACTCACCGATACCGCGGTAGGTATCATCCTGGGTCCCGTATTCTGCCCAACCGGACAGGTTCAGTTTTAAATCGCTGCTGCCAAACCAGGTTCCAAACCTCAGCAAGCCTTCGTTTACATACTTTGTATTATCAAGCCCTTCCCGGTCATCAAGCTCATCCGGAAAATAACTAGACCGAAGTCTCAAACTTGAGTCCTGATTTTCCCAAACCTGACGCACCATTTTCTGGTAGGTAGTTTCCTTGACTTCAGGTTCGGAAGAGGCTTCCAGATCCCCAAACAGGTCTTCCTCACCTGATGTAGCCTCAGGTGAAGATTCGCCGCCTTCCAGATCCTTGAAAAGATCTTCCTCACCCGAGGGTGCCTTGGGAGCGTCTTCTTCCAGTTCTTCAAACAAGTCGGCATTTTCCTGGGCTGTTAATACTCCCGGCTGCAGGCAGAACAGCACTGCAGCCAGTACAACAAACATCATGGTTTTCACTTGATTTGATTTGATCTGCATCATCATTTCCGTGCTTCCATAAGTTGAATTGTTGTTTCCTTTAAACGGCTACCGAGGATTCTGGAGAGATTCCGATAAAGATGAACAGCAATTCTGGGATAGATCATCTGGATACGGTTTATGCCTTTCCAGTCGATTTCCAGGTATTTGATATCTTCGGCTGCCACGATGTCCGCAGTTCGAGGACCTGGATTCACCATGGCCATTTCACCAAAGACCTCTCCCTGTGAAATGGTGGCCACAGCCGTACTGACACCGTCTTCTTTACGAACCATAACCTCAGCCTGGCCTTCCAGCAGAAGGAACATACTGTCACCATAGTCACCATAGGAAATGGCAGACTCTCCCTTGGAAATCTCAAAGACTTTCCCTAAGAGAACAACCCGCTTCATCTGCCCATGTTTTAACTTCTCAAACAGGGGCGACTTTTCAATGACATCCTGTTGTAAATCCAGTTTAACCATATCCCAGAGGGTGATTAACTGGGTGGAGGATAGAAGTATCGGTGTAAGAAACATATCCCCTATAAGGGCAAACATCATTACAAAGGCGGACAAAAATCCAAAATTAACAATAGGTACAAAGCTTGAAAAACAGACAACGGCAAATCCGGCAGACAGGGCAATAGAAGTCGAGACCACCGGTGTGATTTCTGACCGGATACAAACCTCAATGGCCTTGTTCTGATCCTGCAGGTCCCTCATCTCTTTGTTGTAGCGGGTCATGAAGTGGATGGTATCATCAACCGCTATACCAATGGCAATGGCGGCAACCATGGCAGTACCCACATTCAGGGGGATCTTGAATATTCCCATGATCCCGAAGAGCAGAATAATCGGGAAAAAATTGGGCACAAGACTCAAAAAGCCAGCTTTTACGTTAACAAAAAGGATGGACATGATAATAAAAATAATCAGCAGCAAGAGGCCTAAAGACTGCACCTGGCCGTAGGCGATACTGTCGGCTGCGGCATTGATCAATATATTTTCACCAGTGAAATTGCTCTTTAAATGCTCGTTCAAAATCTTGTCCATGTGGGTTTGGACACTGGCCACGGCCTCGTTCAGCTCAAAGGAGGAGCCGATATTGTGCCTGACATTGATATTAACCTCAGCAAAATCAGCCGTCACAAACCGCTCAATTTCATCCCGCTGGAGTGTCAGAAGATACTGCGAAACCAGTTCTTTGGTGTCGGGCAGACGATAGAACCGCTCATCACCGTCATTCATCTCCTTGTTGATGACTTTCAGGTAGTCAGTGAGGCCGAAAATCTTATCAAACAACTGGGTCTGGTCCATATAGGTCATGAGATCTGAAATTTCTTTAAGATTTTTCGGATCCTTGAAATAATTGGGAACACCCGAGGCCACATGGATATAGAA
>PIVQ01001285.1 GCA_003354055.1 Desulfobacteraceae bacterium
ATGATGGGAATCAGTTCAATCCCCTCCCTGTAGACCCCGGTGGTGGTCCCTGAAAAGTTAGACTGCAGGGCTGTGGCCACCATGGGCCGGTCAATACCCTGGCGCCTTGCACGGTCTTCAGCAATCACGGGCTGGACCACTTTAACCCGGTCTCCCCACTCACTGCGGACCGCTTTTGAATCGGGATCCGCTGCCATAACGGCCATGGCTTTTTCACCCAATTCCCGCAATACCTTTATATCAGGACCGTTGATTCGGAGCTGGATCTTACCGCCCTCTCCGGGGCCCAGGGCGAACTTTTTCACATTAACGGTCACATCCGGCAGCATATTTTCAAGGTCTGTCTGAACCTTCTGGGAGATCTGGTCAATGATCTTATAATCATCCACCTCAACCAGGATACTGCAGTACTGCTGGCCGGCATCAACCGGCACGCTGTAGGTGAGAATAAACCTGGAGTGACCTGCGCCCACGGCAGAGGCCACCGCTTTCACCCCGTCAATCTTCATGAGATAGTCTTCCATTCTGGCCACCCCTTTTTCAGTATCCCGGATATGGGTACCTTCGCGGAACTGGCATTCAATCTGGAACTGGGGACTTGTGGACGGTGGGAAAAACATATCGTCCAACATACCGAACCCAACCAGGGACATGGCAAACATACCCACCACAATACCGATGGTAACCCAGCGAAATCGGATGGCCTGGATCAGGATTTTACGATACACCTGATAAAACTTCCCGCCATAGGGATCCACCGGGGCACTCCCCTTTTGGACCTTGGATTTTTTCCCAAGAATAAACATTTTGGTCAGCAGGGGGGTAGTGGTCACAGCCGAGACCCAGCTTAAGGACAGGGAGATAAGAATAACATAGTATAGGGTACGGCAATACTCACCGGTCTGGTTCTGCATGCCGCCGATGGAGGCAAATGCCAGCACAGCAACGGCTGTGGCTCCCAGAAGAGGAATGGAATTCTGACCCACCACCTCTTTGGCTGCCGTCATCCCATCGGTGCCCTGCTCCATTTTGACCTTCATCCCGTCCACCACCACGATGGCGTTGTCCACCAGCATGCCCAGGGCAATAATCAGGGCGCCCAGGGAAATCCGCTCCAGAGTAATGGCAAAATAATCCATGACCACAAAGGTGGCCGCAATGGTCAGTACCAGGATAAACCCGATAATCAATCCGCTGCGAAGCCCCATGAAGATAAGCAGGACCACAATAACAATGATCACAGCCTCAACAAGGTTGATGACAAACCCGTCCACAGCCTTGGTAACCATATCCGACTGCATATAGATGGTACCCAGTTCCATACCCATGGGAATCTGGTCGGTTAATTCTTCCAGCCGCTTCTTAACGCCCTCTCCCATGGTCACGGCATTTCCGCCCATGACTGTGGAAATGGCGATACCAACGGC
>PIVQ01000491.1 GCA_003354055.1 Desulfobacteraceae bacterium
GCTGTGGCAATCTTAACCCTATAAGGATTCTGGGAGGTATAAATGGAGAATTCAAATCCGTCCGGAATCACCCCGTCCTTTTTCAGCGCATCAAAGTATTCTTTGGCTTTCGCCTTGTCATAGCCCAGGACACGGGATTTCATATAATCCGTATCATCAGGGAAAACCCCTGTGGGAATCCAGGAATAGGCGCGTTCCCCAACCCCTTTCCAGATACCTTTAATCGCCGCATCAAATGGAACCGCATGATAGACGGCTTTCCTGAATCTGATGTCTGAGAAAGGTGCTTTCTGCTGGGAGAACCCGATATAGGAATTTCCAAGACCCGGGATGGTCATGACATTCAGCTTACCGTCGGATTCCAGGCGATTGATATCCTGAGGCGTCAGGCGATGGGCAATGTCCAGGCCACCGGATTCAATTTCCGCCGCCATAACTTCAGGTTTGGGAATAGGACGAAAAATAACCTTGTCCAGATTAGGGGTGCCGAGAAAATAGTCTGCATTCTTCACAAGAACGATACGTTCGTCCGGCAGCCATTCAACAAATTTAAAGGGACCGGTTCCCACGGGCTTGCGGTCAAACTCTTCCATACCGACCTTGGCCACCAGATCAGACGGCAGGATACCGCAGGTAGCGCTTCCCAGGGCCAGCAGCAGAGGCGCATACGGGGTTTTCAGATTCAACACGATCTCGTAATCGCCGATGATTTCCACCGAGACCACAGGAGAGAGGAACTCTTTGGAAGGAGATGCATTTTTCTCATCCTTGATCGCCTCAATGGTAAACTTCACATCCTTGGCAGTAAAGGCATCCCCATTATGAAACTTCACCCCCTGCCGAAGAAAAAAGGTATAGGTTTTACCGTCTTCGGAAATCTTCCACCGCTCCGCCAGACCCGGCGCAGCATCAGACGCGCTTTCCTTAAAGGAAATCAAGGTATCAAAGAGATTCCCGGCAACAGCCTCGCCAAAAATCCCGGGAATCAACACGGGATTCAACTTCGCAGGTTCCTTGGCAATACCGATTTTCAAAACCGCTTCCTTGGCAAACGTGGCCTGGGAAAGTCCCAGAACAACACCTAAGGAAACCATCAGAACAACAAGCATCTTTTTCATCTGGCATTCTCCTTTTTTATCTTTTGGCAGCTCTATTAGGATCCTCGCCCGCAAGAGTTACCAAAGTAATAATATTTAGCTTCGAATGTAACTACAGTAACGCAATAGAACAAATTAAGGATCTTTGTCAAGTCGAACCTTTGGATTTTAATACGGAATAGTTGAATGAATACCGGGGAGGCAGGCGGGGATGGAAAATGAGTTATTAACTTTGCTCTTCAGCGGTTTACGCCGCTGTCAGCATTTTCCTTGTTGGAAATTTATTCAAATTGCTTAATCGTTCTATCCGTTCTTTTCTTGATGCTTGTTATAACATCATCCAGTAGGTTGTCTCGTTGATATCTACTGATAAAATTTGTATGGGTGGTGTCAATTTTATTGATCAATTTAAAACAAAAAGCTGTTAATCGTTTCCGGAGGACGGCATTGCTTATTTTTATTTCCTCCGCAAACCTTTTCCAGTGTCTTTCCATAATCCAATCCAGTCTGTTTTCTCCTCCGATTTTCATAGCAAGCCTTTGTGACAGGTCCTCATAGATATTCGTACACATCATGTCATAAAAAGGTGCTAACCGGATCTGTTTTCCCTGATACATTAAAGACAGATTTTTTGCATGCGCATCCATATTACCGATTAAAAAATTAAAGAATACCCACTCAATCAACTGCTGAAGATCTTTAATCGGGTTTGCAGAATACACTCGGATGAAATCAAAGCATGTTTTAAGGCCTGGTCCGCCATCAGCCTGGTATTTCAATTCATGGGATAGCCCCATAGCCTGGCAAAAATCCTCCTGGTGAATTCGCTTGAGTACATCATTATCCAGATTTCTGTCATACCTTTCTATCAACAAGAACTTTTGGGATTCTTTTCGAACGATTGAAACAGGAGGAACATTCAAGTCAACCGAGTTGGCAAGCATCATACAAAAACATTCATTTTCAATAGACGACTGAAAATGAGCCATGGCGGGTTTCAAGATAACGTTGCTTGGCGCACCATTCATAGGGATATAAAAGTCAGATTTTTTATAGAAAAGTGCCAGTTTTTCCTGTGCTCCTGCAAGCGATATTCGAATCCCTTCTTGACCAGCAAGCAAAGGACGTCTGGGGATCTGCATGATTAGATCCGCTAATTGCATATCTGATAATGAGCGATATTTATATTGGTCTGGTACCTCCGGCATTTCTGATTCAGGCAGAATGGATATTGCTCCTGCACACTCCCCTCCGATTTTTTTGAGAAGCATGAAATCATTTTTATCTGAAATCCCGAGCTTTTTTGAAATTAATTTCCTGACAGCAGATTCCGGCAGCAGATTGGAAAAAAAAGATTTTACTGTATCATGTGGAAAAACACCTTCCTGCATCGGTAAAGAAATAGATATTTGGAACGCCTCCGGCGAATCCAGCCACGTTCTGGAATATTCAAATAAAAATTGTCGTTTGCTATTTATACTTAGGGAACCGACCTTGATATGTCCGGAAAAAACATTCAAAGTTTCCAAAATCAGCTATCTCCACGCTTAATCAGATGGATTTCAAGGCCAAGGCTGTTCAGCAATTCAAATACTTTTCCAAGTTGAGCTGTTGCTTTACCCTTTTCAATCTCTATAATAAATTTCCTACCAACATCAGCAAACTCAGAGATCTCTTTTTGAGTCAGTTTGAGGTGTTTACGCTCCTTGTGAAGATACTGTCCCAATTCTTCAGGACTGTTGATTTTAGTTGAAGGTTTCAATGTGCCTCCTATCTAAATGTTTCCGTTCAGATACTTTTAGCAGTCATGCAAACGAAATTCAATTAAAAGTTTCCGTTCGAGGACTTTATTTAATTTTTATTTTGTTTCACATTAAAAGTAACCGATCGAGGACTATGCCTTTTAGCAATACCCTATAACGAGGTGTGTCAGGCATTGGGCGTCTCGCGGTACATTGGCGCCACAACCGGCTCCTCAATATGCTCACACCCTTCTTCCATGACAGAGTGGCTCATCTGATCTTTCTCATAGGCCACGCCCCACTCCCTCATTTGAAGTAAAATGGGAATCAGCTTCACCGCCGGCGGTTTGAGGCTGTACTCCACCTTTGGGGGGACCTGCCGGTACACATGCCGATGAACCAGGCCGTCAGCCTCCAGCTCCCTTAACTGTTTGGTCAGCATCCTCTGGGTGATTTCAGGAATACTCTTTTTCAGTTCCCCAAAGCGCAGGATGCCTTCCACGGCAATATGAAAAAGGATCACAGGCTTCCATTTCCCGCCGATGATGCCCAGGGTCAATTCAAAAAAACATCTGTACTTTCTGTTGTTAAGCTCTTTAATTTTGCAAGGTTCAGGCATATTTATGTTCCTTTAGTATACTATTTGTAACTACGTCACAAAAAAGACCGTACTTGTTTTTCAAGAATATATCTATTACGTTGTCATCCAGAAAAGATCAACAGAATAATGCAATAGACAAATCAAGGAGAATGAATATGAAGGTTGTTGGATTTAACGGAAGCGCAAGGAAAAAAGGGAATACCGCCTGTTCTATAAACACGGTTTTTGCAGAACTTGAGAATGCCGGCATTGAAACAGAACTGATCCAGGTGGGCAAAGAAAAGGTCCAGGGATGCAAAGCCTGCTATGCCTGTGTCAAAAAGCAGAACGAAGCCTGTGCCATGGGGGATGATCCGGTAAATGAATGGATTCAGAAGATGAAGTCGGCTGACGGTATACTACTTGGATCCCCGGTCTATTTTTCAGGCGTTGCAGGGACCATGAAGTCCTTTCTTGACAGGGCCTTTTTTGTCTCTTCCGTCAACGGCGGCCTGTTCCGGCACAAAGTCGGGGCTTCTGTTGCGGCGGTCAGGCGGTCAGGAGGAATTCCCACGGTAGACACCCTGAATCACTACATCAATTATTCTGAAATGGTCATGCCCAGCTCAAATTACTGGAACGTGGCCCATGGCGCCAATCCCGGCGAGATGGAGCAAGATGGCGAGGGCAAGCAGATCATGACGGTTCTGGGACAAAACATGGCCTGGCTCATGAAATCCCTGGATTATGCAAAAGAGCAGGTCCCCGCACCAGCACCTGTGGCCAAAACAATGACCAATTTTATCCGCTGATATTTACAACCATGGCCCCCTGGCACTGTTCAAATGCCAGGGGGCCATCATTAACTCAACCCGCCTCTGATAATTGTCTTCCGGATAGCCATCCTTCAAGGTTGCTTTGCCAGCAATTGGTACTCGGAATATGAAATACCAAAAGGCGACTTTTTACCAAATAATCTAATTTTCTGTCCCTCAACTAATTTAGACCAATCTAATTCTTGCAGCCCACAGACTTGATCATTAAGGAAGGATTTATATTCTCGAATATATACTCCCCACTCACAGTCGTCCGAACCATGCGAACTAATTTTTCTATCTGCTGTTACATCAACGTATCCTTGACTCCCTGTGACGAAAGTTAAAACCGAAGGAAGGCCAAAATAAAAAAACATTAACAATAAGGCGGGCAATGCAACTGAACCTGCCAACATTGCCCAGAAAGGCGACTTCCCCTGCTCCCGCAACCTTTCTCGCCATGACGAATCCGGATTAAAAAAGGATATGATCAGGTAGATGATGCCGAGAATAGAGAGAACCAATGCCGACCATATAGCCACTTTAAGTCCGAATGGTGTAGCAATATGATTACCAAAGAATCCAAAAAGTCCTATCCCTGAGATCAATAAAAGAATAATAGTTGCAAACTTTTTTTTCATTACTTTCCTTACATTTTAGATAACGTGCTTCATTCCAGTCTGTATGCGGCCACCCTGTTGTCGAAAAAAGTGGGTATCAGCAACAATTTCTCGCTTTCAATATAAGCGAAATCCGCCGAATTAATCTTTGCGCTCGTGGTATCCATAAGCTTGATGTTTTTACCCTTGGTGATCAGAGAGGTTCTGCCCTTCCAATCCGATACCAGATAATTCCCTCCGCCTGCCGGTTGCAGTCCGTCGATACCAGAACCCACTTTAGCTACGGTTGTTATTTTCTTGGATTTGATATCGATGGCATTGATACGCCCGCCGCCACCCACCAGCAACCGCTCTCCCTCTAAAAACAGTCCGTTAGGCCGCTTGATTTTCCCGCCCTTGATCCAAACACTCATGTTACCCTCATCCAGCTTGTAGATCACACTGTTTTTTTTGGAAGAATCAGATACATAAAGACTACCGGCAGCGTCCCCGGCCACATCATTCAGAAAAAGGGCACCCGGCGCAGGGTAAACGGTTTCAATAGCTCCGGTTTCCATATTGATTTCCACCAAGCGATCTATATCGGAAACAAACAGACGTTTTCCAACTATTGCCATGCCCTTGGGTGCGTTTAATCCAATGGCCCATTTCAACATAACAATTTCCCCATCCAGTGACATCTTCGAAATAAAACCTTTGCCGTTTTTTTCACTGGGTTTGCCGCTGATATTGGATACATAAACCGTATTATCGGTAGCATTCCAGAGGACCGATTCCGGCGTTTCAAATACCTGTTTCGTCTGCCACACAGCAGTCAGTTTGTATTCCGCCCCAACGGCCTCACTTGCTCCCACATGCGTTGTGGTTATGACAAGAATGGACATTACCAACAACCGGATAAAAAGCTTA
>PIVQ01001286.1 GCA_003354055.1 Desulfobacteraceae bacterium
AACCTCTTATTATTACACAAGATCCTTACATATGCGGCCTTGAGCTGAATTGGTCGTACATACAACAAAAGGACACCAAATATGGTTTTTCCACCATATTTGGTGTCCTTTATCTGTCAGTTCGGGAAGTTGCTAAAGCGTTAATCACTACCGGAGAATGGGTTTTTTGATGCCAAGTTTGGTCATCCGGCCCCTGAGGGTATTGACATGCATTTTCAATGTGGCTGCGGCACTGTCTTCACCACCGATTTTCCACTTTTTAGCCCTCAAAACCTTGAGAATATACCCGCGTTCCATTTCTTCAAGAGATTTAAAGGTTTCCGTCTCAGGAGTCACGACTTTCGGCAGATCAAACTTAAGATTCTTTCCCCGGCTCGAAATCAATGCCCCCTCAACTGCATGTTTTAACTCTCTTACATTTCCCGGCCATGGATAGTTTTGAAGCATCTCCATGGTTTTTTTGGAAATCCTGGCCTCAGGTTTCCCCATTTTTCTTGCCAAGTGGGCCATAAACCATTTGACCAGCAAAGGAATATCTTCCTGCCTTTCCCTTAAGGGCGGAATTGTGATGGGAAAAACTTTCAGGCGATACCATAGATCTTCACGAAAACGTCCGTTATTGACTTCTTCTTCCAAGACACGGTTGGTGGCAGCGATGATCCGGGCATTGGAATGCAGGGTGCGGGAGCTTCCCAGTTTCTCAAACCCACCGCTTTCAAGGATGCGCAGAAGTTTTGCCTGGAGTCCAAGCGGCAGTTCCCCGATTTCGTCTAAAAAGAGCGTGGACCCATTGGCCAATTCGAAACGACCGGTCTGTGCCGAGACAGCGCCGGTATAGGCCCCTTTTTCACGGCCAAACAACTCGCTTTCGATCAATTCCCGTGGTAAAGCGGCGCAGTTGACTTTCACCAATGCCCGTTTCCCGTGCCGACTGAGTTCATGGATGGCGCGTGCGATCAACTCTTTACCGGTTCCAGTCTCTCCCATGATCATTACCGGGGAATCTGTCGTTGCAACCTGCTCCACCCTGTTGAGCACATATTTGAGCGCTTCGCTTTCACCAATGATATTTTTAAAATTGTGCTCCAGTTTGATTTCCTGCTGCAGATAAGCACTTTCAGCCTCGAGTTTATTCTTCAGGACTTTGATTTCATTGAACGCTTCTTGAAGCTTAATTTCAGTTTTTTTCAGGTCGGAAATATCTACATAAGTGTTTATGATGTTAACCAGCTTTCCGTTATTATCTTTTACAGGATATAGATGACACTGAATCCATGGAGATTTAAGACCGTTGAGTTTCTCTATTTCAAAATCGTCTGCTGTTTCATTCGCATCATAAATTATCGGCGGCAGAATGACATGTTCACCTGTAAAGGCTTTTTCCACAAGCTTGTCTATTCCCAGTTTTTTTAATTGCGGGTCGGTG
>PIVQ01001287.1 GCA_003354055.1 Desulfobacteraceae bacterium
GAAAGGTTTAATGTTTTTTCTTCCAGACGTTGCAAGCCACTCGAATATGAATAAGGGCATGATGGGTCCATAGATCTGGGTATGTTAAGTTTCTTGAGACTTGCAGGGACAAGCTCTTTTGCAGCACGTTCCGTCAAACGTTTTCTGGATTGATTTTCTCCCGTGAGTTTAGCTCTCATTTTGGCATATGACAAGATACTAACAGGAGAGTCTTTGCGACCACCGAACACACTAAAGACAAAATTGCTCTCTCCTATAAAAATATCCAACTCTGTAATTCCCACCATCATTGTATTGGGATCTTTTGAAAAATAAGGGGCTATTGCCTGGGAAAGCCAACCCATTATTGGACCTGCATCCCATTGATAACCCTCCTCGTCCATTTTTTTGAAAAGCTGGCTTATGGATGTGACAGCTTGGGGGCCATCCTCTTTTGCTTTATTCATTATTTCATCTTTCAGTTTTGATAACGGCCAATCACTAAAATCAGATTTTGTTTTCCGAAGATTTGAGACAATTCTTTCAAGATATGATCTATAAACAGACCTCGAAGGTTCAGGGGCTGTCCAATTCACAGGCAACCTCCTTATGACAACAGGAATTGAGGAAATCTTTTTGTAGGTTTTTGCAATTTCTTCAAGTAACCAGGGGTTACATGGCTCCAATGGGATGAGTATAACCTTTAATCCATTGTCTTTTATCTCAAGCAATGGGTAGGAAGAGATTGCCGGAATATCTTTGTTTAATATTTTGGCAGCGGCGTATAGGAGGCTTTCTTCCTCTGCGTCTCTTTCAACTATTCGGGCACTTTGGACTGCCTCATCTTTGTTTTTTGTTATAGAGGTATATTCTATTTGTGCATCATAATTTGAGGGACTGGTTTGTAATAAATTTTTGTATACGTCTTGGGACGTTGGATCATTCCTGCTGGCAAGCAATTTGGCAAATTCATGAACAGATTTTCCCCACCGGCCCATAACAACATTGCCATACTTTAAGGCCACATCGTATTGATGTTGTCTGGCAACTGATGTGATGCTGGAAATATAACTTTCATAATTCGTTTCAAAAGTATTGGGTACTTTATATTTCCACAAATAAACCCCTTCTGGAGTGCCGTACAGTAAATTTACCGAATGATTCCATTGTGTGTCATTGATGAGTATGACGGCAAAAAATTCGTTTCAAAAAAATCCATCCGGTTTTGACCTGTTGCTTTCTTTATACAAAATAGGATAGATTCCATTGGAAAAGAAGAGATGACGATAGAGTCCCATGAAAATACAAAACAACATTTTAAATTTACTACGGATGGTCACACCAAAAGATGATCGAACAATCAAATAATACCAAAGGAAAGAAGACGGCAGTCTTATTTTCAGTTCAAACCCATGGCGTTTCCAATGAGGAGAACGATTCGTCCCT
>PIVQ01001288.1 GCA_003354055.1 Desulfobacteraceae bacterium
CTCACCCATCTGCCGCGTTGCTGCAAAAGTCTGAAATCCTCATGTACAAGAGTACACTCCGGTTTCAGACTTTCTTGCGCCTTGCATATGGGCAAGTTTTCATTCAAGCACTGGTTTCCGTCAGCCAATAAATAAAAAAAGCCGCACCTGGCGAACCAAATGCGGCTGAGAAATTCCGTGTATTGCTATGTGTTAAATCTTAGGCGTAGGATGCCCTTTCAGGCTGATGTTTCTGGACTCTTCCACATCCTGGGCAGACAGCGCTATGTTCTGAAGCTCTCCTGCCATATACTTTTCATAGCCGTTCAAATCCATGAGGCCGTGGCCGGAAAGGTTGAAGATAATCGTCTTCTCCTTCCCCTCGATTTTGGCCTGCTTTGCGCTGCGAATGGTAGCTGCAACCGCATGACAGGTTTCAGGGGCAACCAGCAGACCTTCGGTCCTTGCAAACAGCAATCCGGCTTCATAACATTCCAGTTGTTTGACGGCTATGGGATCCATAAGCCCTGCTTCCACCGCATGGGAGACCAGGGGTGCCATACCGTGATATCTCAGTCCCCCGGCATGAATGGGGGCCGGGATAAACTTATGGCCAAGGGAGTGCATGGGCAGCATGGGGGTCATCTTGGCCACATCCCCATGATCGTAAGAAAAGGACGTGGCGGTCAGGGTGGGGCAGGAGGCCGGCTCCACCGGGATAATTTCAATATCTGCCCCGTGGATCTTGTCGTAGGTAAAGGGAAAGGCAAGACCTGCGAAATTTGATCCGCCGCCGGCACAGCCGATTACCGTATCCACCTTGTCGATACCTGCCTTTTTTAACTGTTTTTTGGCTTCCAGGCCGATAATGGTTTGATGAAGCATGACATGGTTGAGCACAGAGCCCAGGGCATATCGGGTTTCACCGGTTTTATCCCCCACGGCCGCTTCAATGGCCTCGGAGATGGCGATGCCAAGCGACCCCGGAGTATCCGGCATTTCCGCTAAAATATCACGCCCGACCTGAGTATCCATGGAAGGACTGGGCACGCACTCTCCTCCCCAGGTCTGCATGAGCACCTTTCTAAAAGGTTTCTGATCAAAACTGACCCGAACCATAAAGACCTTGCATTCCAATCCCAGCAGGGCACAGGAGTAAGACAAGGCCGATCCCCACTGACCCGCACCGGTTTCCGTGGTCAGCCGTTTGATTCCGAATTCCTTGTTGTACCAAGCCTGGGCCACGGCTGTATTGGGTTTATGACTGCCGGCCGGGGAGACACTTTCATTTTTATAAAAAATCTTAGCAGGGGTATCCAATGTTTTTTCCAGAGCAAAGGCGCGATGCAGGGGAGAGGGGCGCCAGCGATACAGCAGATCAAGGATGCCTTCGGGGATATCAATCCAGCGTTCCTGAGACATCTCCTGTTCGATAAGGTTCAT
>PIVQ01001289.1 GCA_003354055.1 Desulfobacteraceae bacterium
GAAAGGTAACTTAGAATAGTTGGATGAAGTGTCCAAAGTGTCAATCTACAGAGAAACAACATAGATTTGGTTTCAACCCATCAGGGAGTCAGCGATATTGTTGTGGTGTCTGCAATCGTATTTACACACCAAACCCAAAGCGCAATGGCTATCCATCAGAGACCCGCATACTGGCTCTCCGAATGTACCTCGAGGGTAATAGCCAACGTGCAGTTGCTCGCATCCTCAAGATAAGTCAACAAAGTGTGGCAAATTGGATCAATGCTTATGTTGACAAGCTGCCACCTGCAGAGCGACCCCAAAAAATGAGTGCTGCAGAGTTGGATGAACTCTATACTTTCATCGGTGACAAAAAAACAGGGTCTATATCCTAACGATCGTTGATCGAGAAACGCGTTGCATTCTCAGTTGGGATGTTGTTGTGAAGCGCACCCAAGAAAATATGCAAGCTTGTTTGGATCGGGCTCTCGGAGCCAGACGATATTACAGCGATGCTTTTCCGATTTATGAGAAGCTCTATTACGGTGCTCCTTTTGAGTTACTGAAGGACAAGAGCGAAACTTACTCAGTGGAAGCTGTAAACGCAGATATGCGTCACTACATGAAACACTTAGCACGTAAATCCAGATGCTTTTCTCGACACATCCAAGCTTTGAAAAAGAATATGGTTTTGTTTGTGCATTGTTACAACAAGAGGCAGATCATGAAAAGAAGATTCCCTAAGTATTCTCACCATCTTATTGATTTTTTACCTACTGTGGTTTAGGCACTCCCCATATTTCAGCCTTGCAAAAAAAAACCGCTTCCGCGTTATAATTCTAAATCAGGAGAAAAAACTTATGGGTATTTTCGAAACAAATCGACGCAAGGTAGAAGAGCGCATTCGCGATGAAAAACGCCTGCCACCAGGACAATCGCTTACGCTCAAATTCCCAGTACTGCATTATGGCCCTGTGCCGGTTTTTACGCCATCCACATGGGATTTCCGTATCTGGGGCGAAGTTGAGGAAGAAAAAAGCTGGAATTGGGATGAATTCCAACAATTGCCACGCACCCAGATAATGATGGATCTCCATTGTGTTACCCGTTGGAGCAAAGATGATACTCTTTGGGAAGGCGTTTCGCTTCAATCGATGCTCGATGCTGGTCTTTTCAAGATCAAGCCAAATGTGAGCTATGTGATGCAGCATGCTGAACATGGCTACACTACCAATCTTCCCCTTGAAGTTATGTTGCAGGATAATTTTCTGATGGCCACACATTTTGATGGAAAGCCGCTTTCACCAGATCATGGTTATCCATTGCGTGGGGTAATTGGCCACATTCCATCGAGGGATGATTTGGAATCGCCTTATTTATGGAAGGGTGCCAAATGGCTGCGTTCCCTTGAATTTATGACAGCCGATCGCCTTGGATTCTGGG
>PIVQ01001290.1 GCA_003354055.1 Desulfobacteraceae bacterium
GGCTCTTCAGGCAAATCTGTGGGTGGGAGTTGGCTCCGGCAAGTTTCCAAGTGCATGATACAGAGCCATTTCCCTATATTTATCTGAGCGGAATCCGTACGATTTTCTGATACACAGTTTAGCTTTGTTGTTAAAGCCCTCCACTACGCCTGATGAGAAGGCCGTTTGTGTAAGTGCTTTGGCCTTGAAGTAGTTCAGAATGAGAGAGCGATGTGCTTGCAATGTCTTTGCGACTTTCTTGAGGCGCGGCAGGCTTCGATGTCGCATTACATCACGGCACCATGCATCGATGAATTTCCCAGCCCATGTGGCTGAGGTGTATGTCCACAGGTGTTCGAACTGTTCTTTGAATAGATAGGCTTTGACTGTGCGTAGATTGATGGTCATGAGTTCGCGCAGCTGTGTCCGTTGTTTGCCGGTCAAGTTGGACCGTCGCTTCAGCCAGACCCATCGCGATTTGTGCAAGTGCGCGGGCTTGCCCGCGGCGTTGAGGCCACGGACCTCGTCACGGCGGGTATCGTCGACTGCCTTGGTCAGATAGGCCACTATGTGAAATCGGTCGAGAATGTTGAGGGCCTCAGGTACACGCTTGGCAATCACCTTAAGGTAGGGCTTCCACATATCAGAGCAAACGAACCTGATCGCAGCACACCGCTCGGGTCCCAGCATGTCAAAGAATCCATGGAAGCATTTCATGGTCCTCTCCTTACCCATCCACAACAGCCGTCTGTGACCGGCGTCTATCTGGTACACAAGTGTTAGGTATTTCTGGCCCTTCTTGAACTGGATCTCATCGACACCAATCGCCCTGATGCCATCTAGCTTGCGGTGTTCAAGCCCCCAGGCCACCAGCCAAGAAACGGCTCGTGCAACGGTATCCCAGGACGCTCCGCATCGTTGACCCACCTCCTTCCACGACAGCAGGCGTGCCCAGCTTGCCAGGTGGTGAGCGAACGCGGTCGTCAGCGGCGATTTCCCTGCGCCCCAGGGCACCGCCTCAACTCGCACACCGCATTCATCGCAACTCACCCGGCGCATCGCATACACGAAATCCACAGGCAGGCTCCAAACAGGAATCATGTCAAAGCTCCGCTCAGGTTGCGTGTCGTATGTTGGCCCAGCCCGGCCACACTGGGCACAGACGGGATGCGAGTTCTTCCTTGCCCGTATCTTAATCTGAAGTCGACTCCCTCCATGCGAGAATGACTCCTTCCCATAGACAAAACCCTTGTGCGGATAGACGGTATTGAGCAAAGTACGTATGTGCATGTGTTCCCTTCTTGTTGGCGCAAGAAGCCAGTATTCACTGGCGTGGAGCACATGCACAACCTTCTTTCTCTCGTTGTCACTCTCGGAACCAACATAGCCACCCATCAATGCCGAATCTAGCCACTATTTACCCACAGATTTGCCTGAAGAGCC
>PIVQ01001291.1 GCA_003354055.1 Desulfobacteraceae bacterium
GCAGGGAACTAAATTTGATCCTAAAGTCATTGATACTTTTAAGAAAAGTCTTTCTATGATTGAGCGTGTTCACAAAGAATACGTGGCGGGTGATCGATTTAAAAATAAAGCCGGCTGATAAACGTCAGTCATCATGCAAAATCATGTCTGTCAATCCCGTACTTTTTCAATTTATAATTGAGCAACTGAGGAGAAATGCCTAATATTCTGGCCGCAGCAGACGGCTTTCCTCTGGTCTGTGTCAGGGTATCCCGGATCATGGTGATTTCATTTTCACGGTTTGTTTCTGCCAGGGACCGAGGATTTTGTCCCATTGGTGACTGCGGGAGCGACGGGGGTGGGAATTGCATCCCATTTACTGCTTCCTGAGGCCTTGTCAGTTGCTGAACCGGCGCCTGCCGGAAGAACATCTCCATGTGGGTGGGCAGGTGGTGGGGACGGATAGAGGTGTCCCTGTCAACCAGATTCATACTGCCTTCAATAATATGTTCCAATTCCCTGACATTGCCGGGCCAGGGATACCGGTTAAACAGGATCGTCACCTCGTCTGAAACCCTAAGGACCTGTTTGTCCATGATGGTGTTGTTCTTCTCAAGAAAATGGGGGATCAGTAACGGCAGATCCTCAAGCCGTTCTTTTAAGGGCGGAATTCTTATAAATACAACAGCCAGGCGATAGAACAGGTCTGATCTGAGGCGGCCCTCTGCAATGGCTGTATGGGGATTCCGGTTCACGGAAGATATCAATTTTATATCAATGCTGATCTCATCAAGGGACCCCACCCGTCTGACTTTCCGTTCCTGGAGAAATCTTAAGAGTTTGGCCTGGAGCCCGACGGTCATGGAGTTGATTTCATCAAGGAAGAGAGTACCGCCGTCAGCCTTTTCAAACAATCCCGGCTTGTCCACAGCCCCTGTAAAGGCCCCTATGGAGGTTCCGAAGAGGATACCCTCCAGCAGATTTTCGGGAATGGCGGCACAGTTAACTGCGACATAGTGATTCCCGTGTCTGGGGCTGGCATTGTGGATGGATTGGGCGAAAAGTTCCTTGCCTGTGCCGGTATCTCCAAAGAGCATTACCGGGGACGATGACTGGGCAGCCAGCCGGGCCATGTCGATGGATTCGAGAAGTTCCCGGGATTTTCCAATTATATCCCGGAACCTGAACCGGGTACCGTTTTTAAACTGCTGGCCCCTGGTCCTGTTACCTGTTTTGGACTGCAGGTTCTTTATCTTTTCCGGCTGGAATACTGCTTCAAACCGCTGCTCAATAATGGAAAAGTCCTGGATAAAGCAGATGGTTCCCACAAGTTTAGGACCGTCAAACAAGGGGAAAATATTATGGATGGAGTTAACGATTTTTCCTGTCCAGGTACGGTAATAGCAGGCCAGGCCCTTGATGTGTTTTCCTGTTTTAATACA
>PIVQ01000492.1 GCA_003354055.1 Desulfobacteraceae bacterium
CGTATGCAATGCAACATCATTTCCAATAACTTTGCTGTTTTCTATTACGACATCATCAGACTCAATTACCTGGATGAATTCTGTTTCCAGATTTTCCATCCGTATACTTTTGCAGTCGGATATTTTAATTGACTTATAGTATCCTGTCAGGGTGATGTTTTGTTTGTTTGATAATACAGCCACACGATCGGTTTTTTGGAGTTTCTGCACTGGGGCTTGCCATGTTTCTGTTACAAGTGCGTCCTGGACCAAGCGGTTAAACTCACGAGGTCGTTCAAGTATGGGATTATGGCCCGTTTCAGGCATGATGTTTAACTGAGTTTTCTCCAGTATATAGTTCAACAATTTTCCTGTACGGATTGGAGTCGTTGGATCATTTGCTCCCCATATTATAATTGCCGGGACATTCACTTGATAGATTAATTGACTAAAATCAAAATTTGCCAGGGCCAGGCTGGCTATTTTATGGGGATCACCACTAAGATACCGGCTACGAAGGTCAGCTGATTCTAGGACCTTTTCAAGCTTGGTTGACAAGTCAGGGGATTCCATGGCGTCCAGAGTATGACTCGTAAACATGCCAAACAGCTTAGTGGGCTGTTTCAACAGGCCCTCATTCTTTTTGTGCAGATTTTTTATGAAATGCTGAGTCAAGTCCATGCGATGAATGACTCCACTAACATCAGCCAGGATCAGCCGTTGCAGGTTGCCAGGTTGCGTGGCTGCATAGCTTAGTGCGACTGCTCCCCCAAGAGAATGTCCGATTACAACAAATGGTCGGCCATGAACATATTGGTCCTTCACCCATTTAATAAACTCGGAATAAAATAATGGAGAGTACAGAATATTCTGCTTACTGGAACGGCCGAAACCCGGCAGATCAAAAGTAACCACATGATATTGTTCGGCCAACTCTGGAATTAAGTGGCGCCAATTAAGTGATCCTTCGTCTCCTACCCCGTGTATCAAAAGAATGCTGACCTGGTTTCCCATTCCAGCCTCATAGATATATGTTTCTCCATTGGAAACCGGATCAACCACCAAGTGCTCCATTGAGCCGGGGATTTTAGGAAGAGATGGAATCGAGATTGCAGTATTGGGGATATCCTGAGCTGAAGATGACCATGAGGTCGCAACTATTAAGAAGGATAAAATAATGATGCTAATATTTAAACCAAATCGCATTTGATTCCTCTTTGAAATTGTAGACACAAAATTATGGTTAAATCTCGTATGATTCTGCCTTTTTTTATAAATCAACTTTTTTTAGGCGAACAATATGATGTAAAGATCTGGATAACTTTCATGATTCAATATCTATCTGGATATTTCCTTTATATCTGCCAAATTTTATTCCTATCAGTATTAGGTAAGCGTGTAAAGGGACTCTGTGATAAATTGACCTTTCAGGAGTCAAGGATCCTTGCATTAATCTGGATTTGTTTTCGATTGAATTGTCATTTCCAATATTTTTTGTATTCTGAAGAATCCAGCCCCTGTATAGTTCAAACGTGATAACCCTTGAGTCCGGAAATCCATTGCAAATGCAGACGAAGCTTAACCGAGTTTCCAAAATATCGGGGCAGGATCCCCCCCCCATCTCTCCCACTTTTTTTTGTTCCCACTGAAGTTTTTAAAAAAAGTGACATTTTCTAAGGGTTTCCCCGATTGTTTTTCAATTTTTGGTAATCTATAATTAAACAAAAAAAAGGCTGTTCCGGCACTTTTATCGTTTCTCGCAACTAAGGCAGGGTTCTTCCCCTGCCTTAGTATTTTTACCAAACTCTCCTTGACAAAAACACAGTATCGTCCTTTATACATACTCTGGATATTTTGTAAAAACAAAGAGGGGCTCCATGACAAAAAACGATCTCATACCGATTACCGACAAAATCTTCATTGTTGATTCTCCAACCAGCGGCAGATTCCCTCTGGCATACAGTTTTTTGATCCTGGGGACGGATACCCGGGCATTAATTGATACCGGATGCGGGCCTGAGGCCTGCAGGCAGGTTATGGAAAATTTTGAGGTGGATATGGTGATTAACTCCCACTGCCACCCGGATCATGTTACCGGGAATCATAATTTTAAAGGCCGTGCCCTGTGGGTACCCGAAGAACGGTGCGGGGAAACCGGGGCGGTTGGTCTGCTGGCCCAACGGCTGTTGGGGCCGGATAAGGATGCCATGGCCTTCTGGGAAAATTGGGTCCGCACGATGCTTTCCATGAAAGATTATGAACACACTGATACCTTCCGGGACGGCCATGTCTTTGATTTCGGCGGGGTCCGCCTTCAAGCCTTCCACACCCCGGGCCATCTGGCTGATCATTATTGTTTTCTTGAACCCAAGACAAATACGCTGTTCTCTTTTGATGTGGATTTAAGCACCTTTGGCCCGTTTTACGGGAATCCCGAAGCAGACATTCCCCAATTTGAAGCATCCATGGATAAAATCATGGAGATCGGGCCGGCATGCGTGGCCAGCTCCCACCGCCTGCCGGTACGGGATGATGTCATTGAGGAGCTTATGGCCTTTAAAGACAAAATTACCCGAAACCAGGACAGGGTGGCAAAAGCCCTGGATCTCCCCCGTACTCTGGATGAGCTATGCGCCCTTAAGCCGATTTTCGGAAAATACCTTCCCGGGGTTGAAGTGATTTATGCCTTTTTTGAAAGATGCATGATTCAAAAACACCTGGAGCAGATGCTGGAAAAGGGCCTGATCCGTCTGGACGGAGATAAATATTTCCTGTCCTGATGCTTGGCCTTAATACTTCACAAGCCCGAAGAATCTTCTTAATCTTCCGAAGAATTTTCTTATGGGGTTGGAAAATATTCTAAGATAGTTATCAATCACGCTTTGGGCTTCATCCGGCTCAAACACATCCTGGAACAGGCGGTTTTTATGTTTTGAAATCCAGATGTAAAAATCGGCTTCGGTTCTATGGGGGAATCTGTCTAAAATTTTGTTCTCACGGATTAAATCCCGCAAGGGCAAGTAGATATTGTCATACCATGATAAAGCGGCTTCCTTGACGCTGAAGTCTCTTTGCTCTTTTTTTTCCAGATAGAACCTGTGCCGCTGGATATGCTCCATGAGTATGGGATATCCCCCTAAAACAGTGAGGTGAAGTCCGGGCTGCCGCCTCTCTGTTAATCCGGTCTCCTTTAGCCCGGTCTGCTTTAAAAAGCGCTGATACGTTTCAAGAATTGCTATCTGCTCAAAATCCGTTTTATCGTCAAGGGAAAGGTCGCAGTTGTATTCAAAGACCTTGGCCTCAATGGAGGTTTTCTTTTTGGCCTTGGCAACGGATATCCTGTGGTGGCCGTCCTTGACAAAATAGGCATTGCAGACCTTGTAAAGCTCGACCGGCGGAAGGTCCTTGCCGGATTCCACGGCGATCTCAATATCTTTCCAGCGGTTCCTCAGGTTTTCGTCCAGGGGGAGAAAATGCCTTGTGAAATTCCGGTAGCGTCCCTGGCTGCCGATGATCGATGCTAAAGGTACCCGCCGTATGCCGATATCTTTTCCATACCAGAGTTGGAGCCTTTCTTTGATATCATCAAAGGGGAGGAGCTTTTTGGATTTTCGAAGAAGCTGGTCTTTGAGTTCCTGGCTGACGGCTTTTGACATGGCCTTTGAAAAGGCGATATCGGCCTGGGTCTTTGATGACAGTTCTTTAATTTGTTTATCATCAAAAGTACTCATATCAGACGTCCAGTATCTGCCAGTGATTTACATTAATAATCCGGGTGCCGTAAACTTTGGTTGCAACTTTGTTGTTCCGGACCATTGTATGGCCGTGAAAATGAAATTTCGGCCGGTACTGTCTGACAAACATCTTCAGGGCTTCAAATCCCTTGTGAACTCTGGTAGACTCATCATGCACACCTGAAATCGGGGAATGGGTAATTAAAATATCAAGATAACGCTTGTACCGGAGCCGGTTATAAATAAGGTAAGGAAACAATCTGGCAATTTTGCCGTGCATCTGCATTTCCGTGTACATTAATTTGGCATCGCTGTATTTTATTGAACCTGACAGGCCCCCGATGATTTTGTTTTTGAAAAGCACGGTGCTTTCATCCAGACAGGTGCATCCGTTGATATGCTGTCCGTAAAGCTGTGGATCATGGTTCCCGAGTACATAAAACAATGGCACATTTAAAATTGTTACCAGATATTCCAGGTAGGATGAGGGCAGATCCCCGCAGGCAATAATGAGCTCAATCCCTTCAAGTTCAGGCATTTTCTGTCCCGGAGTAAAAAAGGACTCTTCAACTTTGTCACTGACGGCAAGTATTTTCATTTAATTAGGTTATTGTTGGTTGCAGTTATTTAATCATAATTAGTGCTAAAAAAAACAAAAGTCAATAAAATTTGACTCAAAACGGGGTTTTTGAAACAATAGTAGGCATATTATTTAAGTCTCAGGATGTTATTTGAATAATTTGATAGTTTTTGTTACATAATCCTTGACAAGTGTTTCATCGCATGTCATTAGAGATGAAAGTCAATATGCTAAAAGTGTCATAACATAAATAAAACAAGGAGATGGTCATGAATTTAATGGGGTTACAAGGCGGACAGTATCAGCCCCTTTCACAGGAGCAGGTTGAAACGATACATGGAGCTGCACTGCAGATTCTTGCAAAAACCGGTATCACCTATGAAACAGGCTTGGACGCAACCGTAGATATGCTGGAAGCCAATGGTGCAGTCATAGACCGGGAAGAGAAAAAAATTAAGTTTCCGGCCTCATTGATCCAGGCGTCTGTGGACAAGGCGCCAGAACAGGTCGTGCTCTGCGGACAGGATCCAAAAAATGATCTCAACCTCACCGAGAACCGGGTGCACATGGGAACCGGCGGGGGAACCATCAAGATCCTGGATCCGGATACAGGTGAGGTCCGTGCCACCACCTTGGCCGATCTCCATGATGTATCGCGGCTGGTGGACCAGCTGGAAAATATCCATTTCCTGGTCCGGCCCTGTATCCCTACGGATATTGATAAGAAAGATTACGACATCAACATGTTTTACACCTGCTTGAGAGGTTCCGGCAAACATGTGATGTCCGGTGTTAATGACGAGCAGGGCCTCCACAATGTCATTGACCTGGCATCCATGATTGCCGGCTCCAAGGCGGCGCTCCAGGACCGCCCCTTTATCTCGGTGATCACCTCCTTTGCCATCAGCCCCCTGAAGTTGTGCACCCAGTCTACGCTGATCATGCAGGAAGCCATCCGGAACCGGATTCCGGTGGCCCTGTCCAGCGCCCCCATGGCAGGTTCCACCTCTCCTTTGACGATGGCAGGCACCCTGGCCCAGCTCCATGCGGAAGAACTGGCCGGCATTACCATCTGCCAGCTGACCAATGCGGGAGCACCGCTGCTTTACGGCGGGATACCCGGCATGGCCAACCTGGCAACCATGGGCTATTGCGGCGGGGCAGTGGAATGCGGAATGATGAATGCGGCCATTCACCAGATGGCCGCCCATATAAAGGTACCCAACTATAACTCTTCGGGTCTGTCCGACAGTAAGCTGCCTGATGCCCAGGCCGGGTATGAGAAAGCTTTTACCGCAGTACTCAATGCCATGGGCGGGTCCAATTATATCCACCACGCAGCCGGTATGCTGGAATCCATGCTGACCATTGCCCACGAGCAGTTTGTCATTGACGATGAGATCATCGGCAATGCCTGCAAGGTACTGCAGGGTATTGAGGTGGATGA
>PIVQ01000493.1 GCA_003354055.1 Desulfobacteraceae bacterium
CTGGCAATGACACAAAAGTTACGTCCTTGTTCAGAGAAGCTGAACAAATTTTTGAATAGATTCAGGAACAAATGCTTTAACTGGAGTTCTTTACCACTGATGGTATTAAATCCTTTGGATAAAAAATTTTGAAATTCAATCTTGATATTGTTATCCTTTGCATTCTGCCGTATCAGCACCAGGGTATCTTTGATAATGGTGTCAATCTCAAGTAGCTCGTATTCATCTGATGAATTATGGGTAAATTCACGGAGACGTTCTATAATCTCCTTACAACGGTATACCTCATTATTAATAATGTTCAGATATTCCCAAAAAGATTTGAAAGTCGTGTCTGCCTGGTCAATATCCATTTTTTTCAGACGTTTGAGAAGGCCTTCCGAAAATCCTGCAATAGATGTCAAAGGATTGTTAATTTCATGGGCAATGCCGCTTGCCAGGAATCCCACGGATGCCATCCTGTGGGCCTGCATCAGTTTGAATTCATATTCTTTTCTGCCGGTTACATCCCGCATGATCAAAAGAATTTCATCAACCTTGCCGAGTTGATTCTGGATAGGGGATATGGTCCATTCAAAATATCGCCCCGCAAGCATCCCATGCTTAAAAAATCTTTCTCCATGCAGTGTTTCTTGTGTTTTTAGAATTTTCAGGGCCGGGCAGTTTCGGCAGACCTCTTCTTTTTGATGAAAAATATGATAACATTTGCCCTCTCTTCCTGAAATTCCGGGAAACATTTGCTTTTGTATATGATTGGCATAGACAATGTTAAGATCCCTGTCCAGAATCGTCATTCCGCTGTCCATGCTGTTAAATACAGCCTCAAGCCGGTTATGACGACGGGCCAGTTTCAGGTTGAGGCTTTCAAGTTCCTTGATTTTTGAACGCACCTGTTTGAAATGACCGATTTTTGAATGACCAAGCCCCTTGAAATCAGGCTCAGGCGAAGTTTCGTTAGTCTTCATTTCTATTTTTACCAGACCTCCTTGTACATGGCTTCAAGTTCTTTTGTTGAATAGGAACACGGGTTGGTCTGCATACAGATATCATCCTGTGCCATTTCCGCCATGGTCGGAATATCTTTGATATCCGCACCCAACTTGGAAAGATGTGTTGGGATTTGCAAGTCCTCTATGAGTTTTTTTACCATTTCCGGTGTATGCAAAGCTGCCTCTTCAAACTTCATTCCTTTTAATTCAAGGCCCATTGCCCTGGCGATATAGACATATTTCGGCATGGCGGAACTTAAGTTCTGATCCAGTACAACAGGCAGGATCACTGAATTGATAAGGCCGTGATGGAGATCATACAACCCTCCCGGAGGATGAGCCAGGGCATGGGCAGCCCCCAGGATGGCATTGGAAAAGGCCATGCCGGCCTCAAGAGAGGCTATGGCCATTCCCTCCAGGGCAGTGATATCTTTTGTTTTGGATGCATTAACCAGGTGCTGGGCCACAAGTTCGATGGCATGAATGGCGTGGGGATCCGTCATGGGCCAGGAAAGGGAGGAGACATAGGCTTCTATGGCATGGGTCAGGGCGTCCATACCGGTGGCGGCAATCATTTCAGTGGACAGGGTTGTTAAAAGTTCGGGATCAATCAGGGATATATCCGGCATGACGGCACGGCTTAAGACACTCATTTTCATTTTTTCCTTGAGATCCAGAAAAACGGCAAACTGGCTGATATCTGCTCCGGTCCCAGCGGTTGTGGGAACGCAGATCAACGGGGGAATAGGGTGGTGAACCAGGTTGCATCCCACATATTCATGCACAGTGCCATGATTTGTTGCCAGGATGGCAATTCCTTTGGCCACATCAATTGAACTTCCGCCGCCTATAGCAACAATCACGTCACAATCTTTTTTCCGATAAAGCCCTATTCCCTGATCCACCTGAAAATCACGCGGGTTTGTGACGACATTGTCATAGAGAACATAGCTTAATCTTTCCTGGCTTAAATATTTTAGGCATTTGTCAACCCATCCTGCCTCGATAATTCCAGGATCTGTTACGACAAGAACCTTTTCTCCGCCCAGGCGTGCAGCACACTGTCCTATTTTGGAAAGGGAGCCCCGGCCAAAGATAATTTCCGGAATATCAAATTTTAAAATGTTATCATCCTGATTCAGCATAGTTGCCCACTCATCTTATATTTTCAAATGTCAGTAATTATTAAAACTTAAACCTTTAGAGAGAATATATCAATTTTAATCTTTTCAGCTTCACCCCCTGTCCCGTCTGCATACAATTATAGGTAAAACAGGATTTGCATTTCCATGTTGAAAACATCCCCACAGCACCCCTGCCTGATAGGAAATCTGTTCTAAGGAAAAGAAAAAAAGAAATGATATGGGATTCATGCGGGTCTTTTTTAAGAAATATTCTGCAACACCTGCTGTCAGGTGCATACAAATAATAATGCCGAAAAACGTTGGAAATATGGGCCAAACGAGTAGGCCGGGTATAAGATAATAGCGGGATACAAAACTTGTACAATGATATAAAAAAGACAGATAGCTACGGGTAACAGCATTTAAGACAGCAAAAAAACTGATGGGCAGCTTCATTTTATACAGCTTTGTTTTTCGGTTCACTATGTCTGATACAAAGATACCTGCACATACAATAAAGGGTATACTGCTTTTAAAACCTAAGGATAAGAGCAAAAGCATCCAGAAAAATAACTCATGGGGCGGGAGGAACAGCTTTTTTATCCTGTCGGGATGGAGTTTTTGCAGCAAAGGTTCAGAAGTCCCATAATCAAACCGCCTGGCGCAGAATGGCAGAGGATCATTTCTGTGTTTGTGGAAAATCCGGCCGATCGGCCTGTATTCCAGTATGCCATTGCTGTCCTGCAGCCTCCAGCAAAAATCTACATCCTCGCCCACATGAAGTTCTTCTTTCAGACCACCCAGTTTAAGGTACAGGTCGCGCCTGACAAGAATATTGCAAAAGGGCACGTAAAAAAAGTGCTCTTTTTTATTTGAGCGTTTAAACCAGGACCCGATTTTTAGCGAGGACTTGACTTTTTCATATTGATCAAGCCTTTTTTCATTATAATATGAATCCACGAGCCCCCCCAGAGCACCCAGGGAATCATCCCGGAATGCCGGGACAAGTTCCCGAAGCCAGGAAGGATCGGCTAGACAATCAGAATCTATAAACGCCAGGATGTCACCTTTTGCCGCCCTGGCGGCCCGATTCCGGCAGAACGAGACCTGGCTGTGTTCTGTAAGGGCGATGAGTCTGACATTGGGAAAGCGTTTTATCATCTCAGGTGTGGTATCATCTGAAGCGTCGTCCACGACAATAACCTCGGTTTTTTCTTCCGGGTAGTCCAGTTCTTTAAGGGAGGTAAGGCAGGCAGATATGTCTTTGGGTCTGTTTCTTACGGGTATGATAATGGAGACAAAAGGCAGGTCTTCGTCCGGTATAAAGGGAACACCTCTTAGTTCTAAGAATCCTTTACGCGTAAGGTCGTTGAGAAAAAATTCAACCTGTTGCAGACTGATTTCAGGAAGCTTTTGCGCAATATGGTCCAGGGACAAATATTCTAATGATACGAAACAATTTAGAACAGGCTTCCAGAAACGGTCGATATAGACTGCTTTAAGAGGATAAGACAGGATCAGTACAGGCCGATCATCAGGCAAAAGTTTAACCTGCACCGATGATCTCATCCTGTACGCAAGATGTGTATCAGATGTTTTTTTGCGATTCAATAAACTTGTTCTCCTTTAAAAAATTAATAATTCCTTCAACCTGTGATTCTGTGCTGCCGGTCAGTATTTCGCCTTTTTTCTCAACCGTGCTTCCGGCCAACAGTTGGAGAACACGGTCATAAGAATTCAGAGCGCTGTCAGGTGTCTGGATAATTCTGGGTCGTGGGATCGGTTGAAAGATATCCTGGCAAATAATTTTTGGAGCAATTGTCTTAGCACTGATATCCGGGATATCCGGACTGCGGATGTCGTAGGCATCGGCCTGTTTTCTTTTTTCAATGGTCGGCAGGCGGAGTTCGGCGCCTAAATCAACACTGAATACAGCAGGAAGGGCGCATTCGATAAACTCCCTGACTCCTTTTCCTGCACTCCTTTGCACCTTAACCATATTACTTTCTTTATCAAATGAAAGGTCAATGATGGCCGATACAAACGGTAGATTAAGCTGCTGTGCCACAAGCGCCCCTACCTGGCCGCTTGCCCTGTCCATGGATTCTTTTCCGCAAAGGATCAGGTCGGCATTAAGTGATTTTGCAGCTTGTGAGATCAGGTCGGCCTTAACCCAGGGATCAGGTTGAGAAAAAGGATCAGGGTCTTTGTGCCCGTTGAAATCTATCTGGTAAAGATGATCCGGTCCGGTTGCCAGGCAACGTCGGAGTTGATCCTCTGAAATCATGTCTCCCAGGGTCAGAAGATTGATTTCAGTGTTCCCGACTATGTCCTTCAGACGCAAAGCAATCTCTGTGGCTGCCTCGTCGTAAGGGTTTACCCGGAATATGGAATCTTCAGGATTGACATACTTTGTGTCGGGATCATTACCGGTTCTGGTATATGTATAACTTATCTGTTTTGCACAAACGATGATTTTCATTTTATCCTCTTACTAAGGATCGGCTCCAAAATTACTTGATCTTTTGTTTTCAAAATACCCAGTCTTTTAAGGGTTTTTGGAAACAATTTAGATCAAGTTATTTTGTAACGATTCCTAAGGTTTCAGGTTATTTTATCGCATCTGCAACAATGTCAATAATATCGGTTACCTCCGGTGTCTTTTCTCTCTCCAGAGATTTTACCCCGTCATCCAGCATTACCAGGCAATAGGGGCAGGATGTCCCGATGATATCGATATCTGCATCTGCTATCTCTTCAGCCCGAATCAGGTTGATGTTTTGCCCAATGTTCTCATGAAGCCACATTCTTCCGCCGCCGCCACCGCAGCAAAATCCTTTTTCTTTATTTCGTGAAAGTTCCTTTGGCCGGGTTCCGGAAACCGCTTTACAGATGTCTCTGGGGGGCCCGTATACGTCATTATACCGCCCAAGGTAGCAGGCATCGTGAACCGCTATTTTTTTGGCAACAGGATAGGTTAATGTGATCTTCTTCTCGTTGACCAGATCCATAACAAACTGTGTTGCATGAACCACAGGGATATTGCAGCCCAGTTCAGGATATTCATTTTTCAGGGTATTGAGGCAATGGGGACAGAGGGTAACGATTTTTTTTATCTGATAGTGTTTAAACTTATCGATATTCTGTCTTGCAAGATTCTGGTACAGGGTCTCCTCCCCAAGTCTTCTGGCCGGGTCTCCGCAGCAGACTTCCTCCTGTGCCAATATGCCGAAACTGATATTTGCTGCTTTCAGGATTTTAACGAATGCCTGTGCGGTTTCTTTATTCCGGGGATGGAAAGCACCTGAGCAGCCGACCCAGAACAGAATCTCGGCATCTTTTACATCCCCAATTTCAGGAATATCCCGGTTCATGGCCCAGTCTGCACGATGAGCTGCTCCTTTACCCTGGACATCACCGTAAAGTTCAAGGTCACGGATCATGGGGCGTGCCTCGGCCGGCATATCTCCCTTACCCATTACCTGGTAACGCCGCATGTCCACAATTTTGTCCATTGCTTCAACAAACACAGGACAGTGTTCTACACAGGCCATGCAAGTGGTGCAGGCCCAGATTTCGTCACCGGTTATGGTGTCTTCAAGAAGAGACTGCGCTGAAGG
>PIVQ01001292.1 GCA_003354055.1 Desulfobacteraceae bacterium
GCCGCCATGGTCACCGGCCGCAGACGGCTGATGGTGGCGTCCAGAACCGCCTGATACGGTGTCTTTCCAGACCTTCTATCCTCGGCCACCTGATCCAGGAGTACAATGGCGTTTTTCACCAGCATGCCGGTGAGTCCTAAAAATCCCAGGATGGACATGAATCCAAAGGGCAGTGAAAAGGCCAGCAGCCCCAGGGTAACGCCCACAAAGGAAAAGGGAATGCACAAAAAGATCACGGCCGCTTCCCGCAAACCGTTAAACAGGAAGACCACCAGGATAAACATACCCAAAAGGCAGACCGGGAACATGGCCTTGATGGATGCCTGGCCCTTGGCGCTTTCTTCGGATTCCCCGCCCCAGGTAAGAGAGGCACCCGGCGGCAGGTCAATGGATTCAAACATGGGACGGACAATGGCTTCCAGTTCTTCGGCCTGGCCCCAGGCCTGGTCGCACTGAACCGTGATGGTGGGCATGCGGTTCCGTCGTCGCACCAGAGGCAATTCCTCTGCCAGATCCAGCCGTTCTATCACCTGCTCCACCGGCACGTATTGGTTCAGGGCAGAACTGAAGACCTGAATCTGCCTGAACTGGTCCACGGATGCCCGTTCTTCCGGCAGGGGGCGGGATACAATGGGGATCATTTCATCACTTTCGCGATAGAGCCCCACGGTGAGCCCTGAAAAATTCCAGTCAAAGGCCTGGCTCACGTCAGACCGGGTTATGCCGGTCCGACGGCCCCGGGTTTCGGTGAATTTGGGTTTGAGAATCTTCACAGGCTGACGCCAGTCATCTCTAATGTTAACAGCCCGGTCAATGGTGTGGAGCATGTCTTTGGCCTGGTCAGCCACCTGCCGTAGCGCCTCGATATCAGGTCCCCTGAACCGGGCTTCCACCGCATATGAAACAGGCGGGCCTTCCTTGAAGCGCTGGGCCTTGAATTCCGAATTTGGAAAATTGTGCTCAATATACGATCTGATCTTGGGCAGCAACCCGTCAACCCCTTTATAATCTTCCACCTGGACCAGAAGCTGGCCGTAACTGGTATTTGAGGACTGGTAGTCATAGGTCAGCACAAACCGCAACGAGCCTTCCCCCACAAATGAGGTGACCTGCTCTACCCCGTCCAGGGTACTGATGTATTGGCTGATCTTTTTGAGATCCTGCTCCACCTCGTTGATATGGGTACCCTGGGCCCGCCAATAGTCCACAAAAAACTGATTACGGGTGGATTCCGGGAAAAAACTTTTGGGAACGAAACCAAAGCCTGCCAGGGCCATAACCAGTACCACACCAAGAACCGCCAGGGTAATCCAGCGGTTACGGATGCAGGTATGGAGAAATCGTCTGAACCGCCTGTAAAAGGGACGGTCATAGGGATCCGTATCTGTACTATCAGGTAATTTTAAAAACCGGATACA
>PIVQ01000494.1 GCA_003354055.1 Desulfobacteraceae bacterium
CCATTCCTGAAAATACCGTGACGGATTTTCTTCTCTTTGCCCTGGTTGAGCAATATCCCTTTGATCCTAAATTTTCCATGTCTCTGAATCTTGTGGAAACCCTTGAACTGCATCTGAAAACCGGTATTGATATTCAATACAAGGGCAGGGATTCCAACATGGATGATCTCCACAGATTTGTTCAGGAAGGGAAAAGTCAGGGCATGTACTGGGTGGATGATCAGCATCGCCTGGTCAGGGTGCAATGGGATGATGACAAGACCTTTGTCAGGCAGCCCAGGCAAAAGATTCTGGACATCCTGGTACCTTAAAGTAATTCCCGAGAAAACGGATATTATTCGCCGGTCCGGGGTGCTGACAGGCAAATAATATTTTCATACGTTCACCCTGATCTATAGGGTGACTTCAGGTTGACCGTTTCTATTTATTCGGATAGACTGAAATCCGGTTGTAAAAATTCCAAGAAAAGCGGACGGTTACAAGCCATGAACCTGGTAAATGTGTTTACTGCAAAGCCCGGCATGGTGCTGGCCCGGAGTGTGAAGAACAAGGATGGCCGGCATCTGATGGATGCGGGGACCCATCTGGGGGAAAATGAAATCAGAATCCTGAAAATGTGGGGGATTCTTGAAATCATGGTCCAGCCGGGCAGCGGTGATGCTGCCGATACGGTGGGTGTTCCGGTGGGACAGCCAGCGGGTAATTCGGCGGGTGATAAAATCGATGAATCAGGGGGCAAAGTAAATGCCTTTCTGGCAAAGTGGTTTCGTCAAAATTCCCTGAAAGATCCGGTCGTCAGAGAGGTAATCCCCTTGGTCAAAGTCTGGTTTGAATCTGATCCAGGGGCCTTTGAAACCCTTCTGGGGCGATTAAAAGCATCCAAAGTAAAACAGACTAAGCAAAGGGTTGTGGAAGGCGAAGACCCCGATCCGTCCAGGCTCCTTGCGGACAATGTCAAACTGCCGGCCCTTCCCCAGATCTATTCTGAAATCAATGCAGCTGTAAAAAATCCCAAATGTTCGGGCAAAGATATTGCAGATATTGTGAGCAAAGATACCGGGCTTTCAGCCACCCTGCTTAAAATAGTGAACTCGGCCTATTATGGATTTCCGGAAAAAATCGACTCTCTGGCCTATGCCGGCATGGCCCTGGGGACCCGGCAGATCTGTTCCCTGGCCATGGGAATCACGGTGATCAATTATTTTAAGGGGATGCCGGGAACGGTTCTGGACATGGAGGCCTTCTGGCGGCACAGTGTGGGGTGCGGGATTATGGCAAGGAACCTGGCAACACATATTCAGGGAGTCAACGGTGAACGGGTGTTTATCGGCGGTCTTCTCCACGATATGGGGCGGCTGGTTTTTCTAAATCATTTTCCCGAGACTTCAGGCAGGGCAATGGCCCAGGCCTGCAAACTTTCCTTAAGCCTCCACCAGGTTGAACACCGATATTTTCAGATGGATCATGCGGACTTCGGCAGCCAGCTGGCAGAAGCCTGGAATTTTTCCCCTAAGATCAGCGCCTTGATCCGTGACCATCACATGGCCTTTAAAGAACCGCCGGACAAGGAAGTGGCCATTGTCTATTTTGCAAACTGGATGGCCTCTGCCCTGGGAATTGGATTTTCGGGGGAAGTCATCCTGCCAAAGCTCAACAAAAAGGCCTGGGATGCCATGGAAATTTCCCCCAGCGCCCTTGTGCCGGTGATCCGTCAGATGGATCGCCAGATTACGGAGGCGGTAAGGTTTTTTTATGAATGATTCCCGGGAAGTAGATTACAACGAACGGCTGGCCCATCTGGAGCAGGTCAACCTGTCCAGAATAAAAGCCCTGGACGTGATTCGGGAACTGAGCGGTTTCACGGAAAGTATCAACCGGCTCGAAGACCCTGAGTCCATTATAGAGAAGTGCAGGGAGCAGGTGGGAAAACTGATCCGTATAAAGACCCTGGCTTTTTTCCTCATTGATGAACAGACCTCGGATTTTAAATTATATGCCTGTTATCCCGCAGCTGATAAGGAGCTCATAGAGTCGGAACTCGCCCATTTTATTGAAGACGGCACCTTTTCCAGGGCCGTACTTGAGAGAATACCTGTGATCGCAAGTTCTCAGGATTTTTCAAGCCACTTTCTCCTTCATGTTCTGGCCACGGTATCCAGGGTCAGAGGCATGTGTGTGGTTATTCTGGACGGCGGGCCGCGGAAGGTGCCTGAGACGGCATTCGAACTGTTTCCTATTCTAATGACCCATTGTGCCAATGCCCTGGAGAGCTATGAGTTGTACAGCCGGCTGAAACAGGCCAATGATGATCTCGGAGAAAAGGTTAATCAGCTCTCGGTCTCACGGGCTTCACTTCAAAAAGAGGTGAGCGAGCATGAAAAAACACTGGAGTCACTTAAGGTCAGTGAATCCCAATATCGCCTTCTTGCAGAAACTGCGCTGGAGATGATTTTGACCGTTTCCGGCCAGGGATTGGTTACCTATATTAATCCCTATGGCCTTGGTCTGGCCGGCTATTCGTCCAAAGCGACAGAGGGCATGGATGTAGACTCGCTTCTCCCTGATTTTTTCGGGGTCCGGGATTCTCTTGGCGGACTGACGGAAAAAGAATTTACCACCCGATTGATAAGAAAGGGAGGAGAGGAGATTCCTCTGGAGATTTCCCTGGTGTCCCTGCCGGACACTAACGGGGATCCGGGATTTTTAATCTTGGGCCGGAATATCTCGGACCGTCTTAAGGCTGAAGCAGAAAAGAACGAGCTTGAACAGCGGCTCTGGCAGGCCCGTAAAATGGAGTCCATCGGCCTCCTGGCCGGAGGAACCGCCCATGACTTTAACAATCTGCTAAGTGTTATTCTCAATTATACGGATCTTTCCCTTGAGGTTTTGGAAGACGATCATCCTGTATGCAAATATCTTGATCGCGTGGAAACCGCATCAAGCCAGGCCATGATCCTGGCAAAAAAATTGTACACCATTGGCCGGGATGACCGTCACGATACCCATCGGGTGGATTTAAATGTGTTGATGATGGAAACCCTGTCCCTGCTAAGATCCTCACTGGGCAAAACCCTGTCTCTTGAGTTTGATAAATGCCCTGATTCCCTGATGGTCATGGCTGAAGAAACCCGGCTTCGCCAGGTTTTCATGAATCTGATCACCAATGCCGCCCATGCCATGGAAAAGGGCAGCATCCGGGTGGGCGGAGAGCGTATCTTTATGGACAGCGGCCCTGAACAGGCCGGTCTGAAAATTAAACCGGGCGCCTATGTCCGTATCTGGGTAAAGGACACAGGACCCGGCATTGAACCGGATGTTCTGCCTCGCATCTTTGAACCCTATTATTCCACGAAACAGGGTGACAGCAATACGGGACTCGGCCTGGCTGTTGTCCACGGTATTATTAACAACTATGGCGGAGCGGTTGAGGTGGAAAGTACGTTATCCGAGGGCAGTTGTTTTTACATCTATCTGCCTGAGGCGAAATAATCCCGAAATCTCTTAAGTTTAACCAAATTTGTCCATTAGGGATAATACAATTTCAAGTCCCCTGGTGTCAGGCATCGTGTTCACATCTTCTACACTCAAATTATCTGAAATTTTTGTAAAGGGTTCCAGAGTATATTCCATGAGTCCGACTCCTGCCACAGGACAGGTTCCTTTTATATCATCAATGACAGTTGTAAGGGTGTCTGCCATGAGCCCTCCGGGTTCAGGATGTCTGATATAGGGATAGATTCCGGGATCCAGGACATCCAGGTCAATGTGGATATACACCGGATGGTTTCCCTTTTCTTTTATGGCCCGGGTCAGGGCTGATCTGTCCGCCTCCATCTCCCGGGCACTTACCCGGGCGATTCCCTGATCCTTTATGAATCGGGCTTCGGCCGGATCCATGGCTCTGACACCGGCCAGGATGACCTGGTCCGGCTTGATGGTTGAAAAACAGGTGTTGCAGATAGCTGTATCCCCCATTCCCAACAGGGTGGCCAGGGGCATACCGTGGAAATCACCGGAGGGTGAGGTCTCCGGCGTATTTAGATCTGCATGGGCATCCAGCCAGATCAGGGTGAAGTTACCGTTGTGGAGCCGGTTAAGATAGGATACGGGTACAGGTTCAATGCCGCAGTCTCCGCCAATGGTGAGAATAAATGTCGGTGCTGCCTGCTTTACAATTTCTGCGGCATCGGTCATCTGGGAGAGAATGCTGTCGTAACCGAGGATGCCGCGGGATATATTGAGGGTCTCAATCTCCGGCACAGGTACAGGGGTAAACTTTGTGCTTGGGCAATGTTTTGCCAGTGCCATGGCTGCATGGTACAGGGCATTTACAGTGCCGGACCCCTGCCATTGGGGAAAGAGAAGATTAAGCGGGCTACTTGTCATAGATACCTTCCAGAGCCGACTTGCCCGAGTCTGAAATATAGATTCTGGCAACGGCAGATGTTCTGAGTTGTTTTTCAAGGGCCAGGGCCTTTTCCTTCGGGGCAAAATAGGCCTCAATACCGTAACGGACCCGGTAAGATTCAGCAGATCGCCTCCCGCGATCCTGTATCCGGCCCCGGATAAACACTCCGGATTCCGGTTTTTCAAAGCTTATCCCCTGGTATGTATAGATTTGATCCGGCCCGGGTGTGAGCCTTACATAGACACGTTCGTTGGGGCGGGGTATCCCGAGCCGGTTGATATCCTTTGCGGGTATTCTGCTGATATCATAGTCCAGAAGGGCATAGTTCCCCCTGAACAGGCTCCTGGGATCCACAGGTCTGGTTTTCAGTATTATGGGCCGGCCGGTCCATAGGGGGACCTGGGCATTGATATAGATCATAGCCAGGATCCCGGTCTGCAACAGGATAACAAGGCTCAGGCCGATGATCAGTCCTGTTTTGGGTTTTTCTATTCTTGGAAGGTTCATACCGCACCTCCTTTACCGTGCCTTGATTTCCAGAATTTGGCCGTGCCCAGAAGAATAACCGCAAATCCGAGAAATAGGGCTGCCGCACCGATATAATCCCCCACCAGATCAACATAGCGGACCAGGCCGATGAGAAGAACGGTAACCACCCCCAGAAAGAAGTAATGGGAGACCGCGTTCCTGATCCCGTTGACTATGAGCCAGACACCTGCGGCCACCAGGATGATATTGTCCGTTATGGTGAAATATATGGCTGCATATCGATCCTCGATGCCAATTGAACCCACGAGATACGCAATGAACACCAGGCTGGCAAGCCCCGGAACAACAAGGCTTTTTATCTGTCTGTTCCCTATAAATGCCAGCATCAGACCGGCCAGGGCCATGATGATCCCACAGGCCAGGGCCAGTCCCGGTGTCTGCCAGACCGTTGGCAGGAGTTCCTCCCAGCATTCCTCAAAACTGAACACAAAAAGACTGAAAATAAAAAACCGCAGGCACCAGAGGGAGAGCAGTGTGCCGTAATCCTTGGCATTCGGACTTTCCCGGCTGAGGAGAAATTTTGACAGCCCGTAGCAGAGAAGAAACCATCCTCCGGCAAAAAAGAGGTTTTCCAGTTCAAGATCCAGATAGTCCCATCCCCCAAGGCCCCATGAAATGCAATACTCAAAGAAAAGGCCCGTCAGGATGATCAGGCAAAGGAACAGGATGCGGCTGGATCCTGATCGGAACAGATGCCAGGTGATGGCAGCTATAAAAAGGGGAAACAGCCAGGGAAAATACCCCAGATGGATTTCCAGGGCAAACCAGA
>PIVQ01000495.1 GCA_003354055.1 Desulfobacteraceae bacterium
TATAAAGTTACCAATATGCTTCACAAACACAATCTTTGCGACCCGAGCGTCGCCTGGATGGAATCGGCTCAAATGTTGTTTGACAACAATCCCAAAATTGTTAACCGGTATTTTAAAAAACCTTTGGGGATCATAGAAAATGGGGCTTATGCAGATGTTATCGTTGTTGATTATGATCCTTTAACCCCGATTAACGAAAATAATATCAACGGTCACCTTCTCTTTGGAACCATGGGACGAAATGTCGTCAGTACGATGATAAACGGAAAGTTCGTTATGAAGGACCGGGAGCTTACGGCCATTGATGAAAAAGAAATCTATGCGAAATCAAGGAAGGTAAGTCAAAAATTCTGGAATAGAATTAATTCATAGAAAAGGCGGTAAAGTAATGAGCGAAATAATGCGGCCCATTCCCTTTGATAAGATTATCACATGGATGCTGGAAGAGTATGAAAACCACGGCAAAATATTCGGCATTCATAAGGACCGTTTCTATAAGAATAATTCCGGCACCTCAATTGAACTTTTTGATGAAGTTATATCTTCTGCCGTAGGGCCCGCAGCAGGTCCCAATTCTCAACTTGTCCAGAATTTAGTGGCATCATATCTGGCAGGCGCCAGGATGATGGAACTTAAGACCGTTCAGATAATGGACGGTAAAAAATTAAGGGATTGTGTTCCGCGCCCGTGCATAAATGCTGAGGATGAATGCTATAATGTCGAATGGTCAACAGAACTCACGGTGCAGGAGGCGTTTGACGAGTATACCAAGGCCCACTTTGCCATTCTGGTTGCAGCCAGAGAGTTTAATCTTGCCGATGATAAGGATTTTTCCTTTAATATGAGTGTCGGCTATGATCTTGAAGGCATCCAAACAAAAAAAATAGATGATTTCATAGAAGGATTAAAGGACGCCTCAGATACGGACATTTTTAAGGAATGTAAAACGTATCTTCTTGAAAACATATCCAAATTTAAAAATATAGACTTATCCTATATAGAATCCATTCCCGAAAATATATGCTCCTCCATTACCCTGTCAACGCTTCATGGTTGTCCGCCCGATGAAATCAACAGGATCGCGACATACCTTTTGAAAGTTAAAAAGGTTCACACCTATATAAAGTGTAATCCAACGCTGTTGGGTTATGAGTTCACCAGGAAGATTTTAGATGATATGGGGTATCATTATCTGGTTTTTGACGACCATCATTTTAATAATGATCTTCAATATGATGATGCCGTCGGGATGTTTCAAAACTTAATGGCTCTGTCTAAAAGTTTAAATCTTCAATTCGGTTTAAAGCTGACCAATACTTTTCCGGTCAAGATAGACAATAATGAGTTGCCGGGCGAAGAGATGTATATGTCGGGAAGAAGCCTTTATCCATTGAGTATCAGTCTGGCAAACAAACTTTCTAAAGAATTTAACGGTAGCCTTCCCATATCCTATTCAGGGGGGGCTGATGCCTTTAACATCGTCGATATTCTTGAAACCGGGATACGCCCTGTTACAATGGCTACAACCATTTTAAAGCCCGGCGGTGTGGAAAGATTTCATCAGATGGCGGTGATGACCGAGCATGTTCTGGATGGATTGGCCGATAAAATTGATGTTGAAAAATTAGATCTCCTGGCAACCCATGTTACGGATAATTTTAAACATCAAAAGAAACTACGGCCTACGGGATCAAGGAAAACTGACAGCCATCTACCCCTGTACGACTGTTTTAAGGCCCCGTGCAAAAACGGGGGGTGCCCCATTGAACAACAGATCCCGGAATACCTTAAACTTGTGGCCGAAGGAAAATATGATGAGGCCTTTAAGGTTATTGCCATTGATAATGCCACACCTGCCATAACAGGCGCCATTTGTAATCATGCCTGCCAGACCAAATGTACACGACTTGATTATGATAGTTCATTGAACATTAGAAACAGCAAAAAATTAGCGGTTTTAAACGCCCAGGATAAATTTATTGAGAACCTTAAAGCACCGCAAATCAAGACAGATAAAAAAGCTGTGGTTATTGGTGCAGGACCGGGAGGCGTTTCTGCAGCGCTGTTTTTAAGACGAAACGGCATGGAAGTTACGGTGCTGGAAAAAAGGGACAGGCCCTTTGGCATTATCGAATATGTGATTCCCGAATTTAGAATCCCACAGGATATGATCGATAAAGATTATCAAATGGCTCTAAAAATGGGAGTTGTCTTTAAATTTAACGCTAATCCTGATGTTAATATTGATGCGTTAAAAAAAGAGTATAATTTTATTATCATGGCCACAGGGGCCTGGAAAAAAGGATATATTCCGGTTAAAGAGGGCGGCGAAAAACTTTTGGATGCCCTGGATTTTCTTTTGGAATCAAAAAAAGAAGACCTAAATATTGATCTTGGAAAACGGGTAGCCATCATCGGTGCCGGTGATGTTGCCATGGATTGTGCCCGTGCCGCAAGAAAAGCGCCCGGAGTTGAAAGCAGCACCATTGTGTACAGGAGAACCCGTGATTTCATGCCGGCCGAGTTCGAGGAGATTGAACTGACCTTAAACGATGATGTCGAGTTGATAGAACTTTTGTCTCCTGTGCGTTATGACGGGAACGATCTTGAATGTGAAGAGATGAAGTTAGGGGAGAGGGAGTCATCTGATTCACCTGGTTCCTCTGGCAGGCGGGGCGTGGTCCCGACAGGCAAAACGAAAACACTGCAGTTTGATACCGTCATTGCCGCGGTGGGTGCGAGGGTTGACACGGCTTTGTACGAAAAAAACAGAATCGCAATCAAGAAAGACGGCTCTGTCAAAGTCAACGCTTCAAATGAAACCAGTATAGATAATGTATATGTTGCCGGGGATTCAAAATCCGGTGCTGCCACAATTGTCAGTGCAGGGGGAGATGCAAAAAAGATTGCCATTGATATCCTGTCAAAGTGTGGCCTTGAACATGATTTTATACGGGTGGATCACCCCTTTGACATGGCAAAAAAAGGTGTGCTGGTTGAACCGAATTTTACGCCGGAAGACGGGCTGCGCTGCCTTGCCTGCGATCAGGTTTGCGAGATTTGTGTGGATGTCTGTCCTAACAGGGCAAATGTTGTGATAGGTGTTAATAAAATAGCCCATATTGATGTCATGTGTAATGAGTGCGGCAACTGTGGTGTTTTTTGTCCCCATACCGGCAATCCGTACAAGGATAAGATTACGGTTTTCTGGACTGACGAAGATTTCAATGATAGTGAAAATATTGGCTTTTTGGCCCAGGGTGACAACCTGTTTAAAGTCAGGGATGAGAAGGCAAACGTGTTTGAATCAAGTCTGGATGGAAGTAAAATTTCCAGTGAAATGCGAATCTATATGGATATCATTCTCAGGGATTTCCCTTTTTACCTGCATATTAATCAGGATTAGTCTGACCAGCCCGAAAAGGAGGGATACAATTGATCAGTTTTATCTTAAACGGCAACACTATAACTATTGATAAGTCAAACCCCAAGAGGCTTATAGACTTTTTGAGGGATGATCAGGGGCTGACATCGGTAAAGGATGGCTGCAGCAAGGGCGCCTGCGGCACCTGTACCGTTATCATTGACGGGAAGTCCAAAAAAGCATGCGCGTTTAAGATTTCCAAATTAGAGGGGAAGACCATAACAACTGTTGACGGGTTGTCAGACAGGGAAAGAAAAGTATATGATTTTTCCTTTGCCGAGGCCGGGGCTGTTCAGTGCGGATTTTGCATCCCAGGTATGGTATTAAGCGCAAAAGCATTGATTGATAAGACTCCTGATCCCTCCAAACCTGAAATTGTAAAAGCCCTTCGCAATAATATCTGCCGCTGTACAGGCTATGTTAAGATCATAGACGCCGTTAAAATTGCTGCCAGGTATCTTAGAGAAAATTTTGAAGTTCCCCAAAAAGAGTTTACCGGAAAATTAGGCGAAAATATTCACCGCATTGATGCCAGGGAAAAGACCCTTGGGACCGGTCAATATGTGGATGATTTAAGCCTTCCGGGTATGCTTTACGGTAAGGCCTTGCGAACAAAATATCCAAGAGCACTTGTTAAAATTATAAATATTGAAAAGGCAAAAAAGCATCCTGATGCTGTGGCCGTTCTTACGGCAAAGGACATCCCTGGTGAGAAAAAACTGGGACATCTGGTACAGGATTGGGATGCGCTTATTGCGCAGGGTGATATTACCCGCTATGTCGGTGATGCTGTTGCACTTGTTGCAAGTAAAAATGCGGCATCTCTTGATGAGATCTTAGATCTGATCAAGGTTGAGTATGAAGAACTTGAACCTTTGAGAAGCCCAAATGAAGCCATGGCAGATGATGCACCTAATATACACGAATCAGGAAATATTTTACGAAAGGAAAAACTGGTTCGGGGCGATGCAAAATCAGCCATTGAGGCTGCAAAATTCAAAGTGACAAAAACCTATTCAACCCCGTTTACAGAGCATGCGTTTATGGAACCTGAATGCGCTGTCGCAGTTTTCGAAAATGACGGCATCCTGTTATACACAGGTTCCCAGGGGATTTATGATGATCAAAGAGAGGTGGCAGGACTCCTTGGTATAGAAAAGGAAAAGGTCCGGGTTAAATCCATGCTTGTGGGCGGTGGTTTTGGCGGAAAAGAAGACATGAGCGTCCAGCACCATGCAGCGCTTCTTGCCTGGAATTTAAAACAACCGGTTAAAGTCAAGTTTTCACGGCAGGAGAGTATACTTATCCATCCCAAGCGTCATGCAATGGAGATGGAACTCACCACTGCCTGTGACGAGAAAGGAAGACTTACCGGCATGGATGCCAAGATAATTTTTGATACCGGTGCCTATGCGTCACTTGGCGGGCCGGTACTCCAGAGGGCATGCACCCATGCATCAGGACCGTATAATTTTGGAAATCTTAATATTGAAGGAACATCCGTATACACGAATAATCCTCCAGCCGGGGCTTTTAGAGGGTTTGGTGTCAGTCAGAGTGCATTTGCCTTTGAATCCAATCTGAACCTGTTGGCGCAGATGGCGGGGATCTCTGCCTGGGAAATACGATATAAAAATGCCGTCAGACCGGGCCTGAGCCTTCCAAACGGTCAGATCGCAGATGAAAGCACTGCACTTGTAGAATGTTTAGACGCTGTAAAAGATGTTTATGAATCCCATAAATATGCAGGTATTGCCGCCTCTTTTAAAAACAGCGGCCTGGGTGTGGGTGTTCCTGATGTGGGAAGATGTATTCTTTCCGTTGAAAAAGAAAAGGTGCATGTAAGATCCAGCGCCGCCTGTATCGGACAGGGAATAGGTACGGTGGCCCTTCAGATTGTCTGTGAAGTAACCCACTTAAAGCCTACCCAGATAATTGTTGAGCCGCCGGACACGTTAAGAACCCCTAACTCCGGCACGACAACGGCATCAAGACAAACCGTTTTTACAGGGGAAGCTCTGAAACGGGCGGCTGTCAAACTCAAAGCGGCAATGGATTCGGGAAAGAGTCTAAAAGATCTTGAAAATAGTGAGTTTTACGGAGAGTTTGCAAGTGAAACAGATCCCATTGGAAGTGACAAACCAAATCCTGTCAGCCATGTCGCATACGGCTATGCAGCCCAGGTGGTTATCCTGGATGATGATGGGAAGCTTGAAAAAGTTGTTGCAGCCTACGATCTTGGGAAAGTTGTTAATAGAAAGGCGGCAGAAGGCCAGATTGAAGGGGGCATTGCCATGGGGCT
>PIVQ01000496.1 GCA_003354055.1 Desulfobacteraceae bacterium
TTGACCAATCCCGCTTTAGATAGTCCAACTCTTTTTCTAAATACTCTTGATCGTTAGCCGCCTGCGGTCCTACATATCCATTTCCAGCCGCAAGCGTTTCATACCAAAATTTAGCATTCACTTTTACGAGGTTTATTTTCGAAACGTGGACTTCTCCTTCAAAATCGACCCATGTGATATGGTCTGAAGCATTGTCATTAAGCGGCATTAGAAGTTCGGCCAGGTCAATTGTTGCCGGATCATTTTTTAGGTTCATACAGGCTCCATTTAGATTTATACCTTAAATTTTTGAGCCTTCAAAATAAGGCATCTAAAAAGATTGTCCATAAAAAAAATAAAGATCTGAAGATTATTGGAGATATCCTTACCTCTCCCCACATTGCAACCGTCAAGATTCTACAGTGGATTGATTCAGACCCTGAGGCCGGGCAGTCGGGGGCGTGGAAGCCTGGAGCTGCGTGAAATTTTTGTTGGTGTGTATGGAATGCCAAAGAGAATCGCATCATAATCGATTTTGTCAGGAAGAGGAAGCTGAACGTCTTGAACTTGTGCTTTATAATTTTTCTTTTGAATGGTATTGAAGGGTTTTTAAAAATAGCATTCAGGAGAATAAAAAATGCCCAAGGCTTGTGATTTGAAAAAAGGGAATGTTGTGGAAATCAACGATAACGCTTACATGGTTAAACATATCGATGTAAAAACTCCCTCGGCAAGGGGAGCTGTAACCCTTTACAAAATCAGATTCAACAACATCAAGACCAAACAAAAATATGAAGAAAGCTACAAGGGAAACGATATGCTCAATGAGGTGAACCTCCTGAGAAGACCTGTTCAATATCTATATTCCGACGGCGCCCTCCATGTTTTCATGGACAGCCAGGAGTATTCCCAGTACATGATAGAAGAGGAGGTAATCGAAGATGAACTTGTCTGGATAACAGATGGGATGGAGGGCATTGTTGCCCTTATTATCGATGAAAACATGGTTGCCATTGAAATTCCATTGACCCTTGTTTTTGAAATATCGGAAACAGCCCCCGGCATCAAGGGAGCAAGTGCAACCGCAAGGACCAAACCCGCAACTCTTTCAAACGGGATTGAGATTCAGATCCCGGAATATCTTGAGGCCGGGGAGATGGTTAAGGTCAATACAGAAACCAAAAAATTCATGTCCAGGGCCTGATTCTGGGCATCTAATGCTTTTTGATACTTTTATTGACAAAGAGAAATAGCATATCTTAATATTGAATCGCCATAGACACTATACCCGCGATAACATGACTACCTTTGCGGGTGCGGCACATTTTTAATGTAACAATCAGCACCCGCTTCAAACTGGCTGACCTTACTAATAGGGGACACCTTTGAAGGAAAAGCACCTCAATCACGAACAGAAAAGAATGAGCAGGACGTTCAACCTATCATGGGCCTTTCTGGCTTTTGCTGCCTGGAGTTGTTGGGCTTTTTATATCAATGGAAAGTTTGGACTCAAAATAGGCATAGTGTCAGGTATCACCCAAGGAACAGCCAGTTTCATCATTACCCTTTTTATGATCCGTTTGGTCACGTTGTTGTTTAATCATTTTTCAAGCACATTTCTAAAACTGGTCTTACCGGCCGTTATATCGATCGGTTTCATAGGATGTTGCCTGATCCTGATACATACTTTCGTTGGAACGCCGGATATTGTCAATACGATATCAATGCCACTTATAGTAGGCTTTGCCTTTTGCCTGCTGACAACCTTTAAATTAAAACAACAATAATTGAAACTGAATCGTACTTATAAAGTTCCGCATAAAGTCAATAATACTTACATTGTTCAGAACAGTTTTTTTGCATCCTGAAGAACTCAAGCACCTGTATAGTCTGAGCAGAACAAGTTTTCATCCAAGCCCGGGTTTTCGGTCATCCACTATTTAGTTGACCTAAAATCTCGAAATATTTACAATTCAATGAAATGGAAAAGAATAAGGATCGGCTCCAAAATTACTTAATCTTTTGTTTTCAAAATACCCAGTCTTTTAAGGTTTTTTGGAAAATTTTTAGATCAAGTTATTTTGTAACGATTCCTAATTCCAAAAATGAGGTCAAGAAATGATTAATTCTTATCCTGACGATATCCCCGAGAAGAAAAGTGATCAGCTGATCACTTTCTATCGAGGTAGACTTTATCCTAAGAATTCAAAGTTCAAAATTCTTACAGATATTGCGGATGATGCTGAAAAAATGATCTTATTTCTTGAAGCTGAAAAAGAACCGTTGATCAGGGAAATGAAACGGAAAAATATTGCACTGCAACCTTCTAAAGTTAATGGTTTTATACTGAATAAGGCCAGATATTCTGAGATGGGTATCGGATAAACTTAGGCCCATTTTACATTTACGACTCAATTTACATGTTTACAAAAGGATAGTGAGTATGGATTCAAAAGATTTTTAGAAAACATACGTAAAACTTGTGGCCAAAGAGTGGTCAGATGATGAATTTAAGGTTGAACTTCTTGCAAGTTTCTGCACTACAGCCTTAAGTGTAAAAAGGGGAACAGCAATAAGTTTTTGCTGTTCCCCTTTATCTTGTTAGAAATCCATCAGTTAGAGGATAGAGATCAGGGGCTATTCATTCACCCAGAAGCCATCGGTAAGAACATCATATTCACCATCGGAATTGGTCACTATGACATCTCTTGCGCCTAAAGCTGCCCGCCGGAGTATTTTGATGCGAACGTCAATCTGAGTATCAGAAACTATAGTTGTGTCCAGAATCCGAATGTTTGAGCCGAAATCAACGCTGGCCCCGCTATCGAAATTGCTGCCGTAAACAGATATAGTCAGCCTTTCCTTTCTGGCAGCGGAAGCCGGGTCGCAACTGGTTATGGTAGGCGTTGTGCCGGCCTCGCTGATGGTCAGATAGCCTGCAGAAATGGCTCCCCCGACATCGGCGGCATCCTTGCCCCGTACAAAAATCATATATTGGCCTAAATCCCATCCGGTCGTATCTATGATGGCTACGACAGCTTCTGTCTTTTCATCAAAGCTGCCGTCGGATGCAGTCATTGAAATCGCCACCGGTGTCGGGCTGGTTTCCCATGGAGGCGTGTCTATATAATACTCTGCTTCAGTAATATTTTGTGTGGATTCGGTTCCGTTGCTGTTATTAAAACGGGAATCGCTGATGGTTGCAGTTATCGTAACCAGTGACCCCGGCGCTGCAGTGGAAGGGCTTAAGGTTACATCCTCAGTATTGGGTCCTGCAGGTGTAATATAGGGGGTCCGTACAACCTTGGCCGCATAAATCAGGGCAGGCATGTTATCCGGCACTATGGTGTTGGTGTAGGTGGTGCAGTTTTGAAAAAAGGAAGTTCCCAATTCAAAGGTAAAGGCAGGTACTCCTAGTTCTCCATAGCTTACCCCGTCGCTGGTCCCGTCTGTTGGGTAAAGACCGATGGATTGTTCCGGCGTGTATCCGTTCCAATAGGCAAATTTTCGTCCCAATGTCTGCATCTGGGTTCCGTTGGGGGCCGTATCAGAGGTTGAGCCCCAGGGCCAGAGAATCAATTCACTGTAACTATGGATATCCAGGTGAATACCGCTGGTATCATCAGGTGCTGCGTCCGTGGGGTCAGGGCCGCGGTTGTCATCAAAGATACTTCTGACATAGCTTTCCACAGTCTGGGTTTCGGGTTCCGATGCTGGGATCGGTCCTCTGTAATCTTCATCGCATTCATATCCGCTGGAGCCTCCGGCGCTGTCCCAGCCAAAGGTGAAATTCCTGTTTAAATCTGCCCCCCGGTTGTTGCTGGTCGGCCCGCAATAGTTGGTATTGGTGTTTTTCCGCCAGTATAGACCGTTTTCCGCCATCTTCCTTCCATCGGGATTGGTATGCAAAAGCATGTGGATTTCATGGTAGTCCAGAATCCAGGTCGCATCCGCATCAATTCCGTAATTTTCAACCACGTAGTTTGCAAAATTCAATACCAGGGGCGCTGTTGTATATTCACGTGCATGCATGGCGCTGTTGATGAATAAAATCGGCTTAGTCCCTGTGGTGGCTGAGTTTGTAAGCTTTAAAACTTTCATGTCGTATCCGCCCAGGGCATTTTCTTTTTCCCACGAATCCCCGATGTCGATCCAGGTGGCAAGGTTCGGATAGGAAGTGGCGATTCCTTGGGCTTCGGCAAAAGTTTCTTCCACCGTTTCATAGCAACTATACCCCGGAATGGCAGTCGTCTCTTCCGTCACGCTCTTGGTTAATGCCTGTAATTCAACCTCTTTTTTCAGGTTTTCCAGGGCCTCAAGTTTCTTATCGATCCAACTTGTGGCCTGTTCAATACTGAATCCGAAGGATTCCAATTTCACGATATCTTCAGAATCGAGCTGCATGTAATGGCAGGTTTTATCTTCACTCGTTTCAAGCAGGTTGGCCTTGAACGTAATGCCTGCTTTTCGGGCCAGTACCAAATCCTGGTTGCAGACCTTGTAGACCGAACTCATGCTTGCCTTCTCCTGTTCAATTAGATCGCTTAAATCATTTCCCGCAAAAGCCAAAGACGTACCTGTAATTGCGAGCACTGTCAAAACGCATGCTACCAACCGAGTGGACCGTTTCATTCTTTTCCTCCCTTGGAATAGATTAATAAGATCGGCTTGAGAGTACAATTGAGTTGCACCTGCCGAGTAAAAGAACATTTTTATAGGTTTGAACTTAAAGCTTTCTTGATACCGTTGATTTTTAGACTTGGATCTTTTTATTCCCGATCCTAAATTGGTATGAAAGCCATGAAACGAAACAACGAAACAGAGAACAGATTAAAAAAACAATAATCCATAAAAAAAATAAAAACAAGAAAATAAAAATGCCTTTTATTCTATAAAATGGATATGCTAATTTCTAATCATTAGGTTCGCATTCCAATTATTGTTGAGGCGATTATGAAAAATAATCAGATTTTGATTCTTAACGTCTTTATCTTTTTCCTGTTTATATTACCAGTTCCCAGGGCAGGCACCACGGCTGGTATCAGTTCCAACGGGACTAAACTATCTTTGATAGATGCAGGAACCCAATTTCAAAGACTTCGCAAAATAAAAGGCCACTTTGCCGGGGGAGACTGGCATTATGATGTGGATAGATGGATGGGGAAAAAACATCGCCTGATGATCTTTTTGCAGGAGCAGTTGCTCGCCAGTTGCCCGATGAAAAAAGAGGTGCTGGAAATAATGGGAAAGCCGGATCTAAATTTGAATCAACTCGATTTTGGGAGCGTTGGTTTTTCAGAAAAAATTCTGCAACAGATCCGGCCCAAGTCCTGGGATGAAATCATGATCTATTATTGGCGGTATGATCATGACTTTTTATATTTTATCTTTGAAGAGGACCAGATGGTTGAAAGCGCTTGGTGGTTTGCATATGAAAAATGAATCATGATCGGAATTTTATGTTTATCTGTGCTATGGTGATTCTCTTAATTTATAGGAGATGAAATGAAAAGAGAAGATATCAAAAATGCATTGGGGCCGTGCGGGTTGAGTTGTGAAAAATGTTTTGCCCATATATACGGTGATATTCGGAAATATGCAGCAAAGCTTCAGGAAAAACTGGGGAATTTTGAGATCTATGCCAAGCGGTTTGAAACCCTGGTGGGGGATCCTGTGTTCAAGCAATATCCTGACTTTAAAGAGATGCTGGACTATTTTGCAGGGGAATCCTGCACAGGGTG
>PIVQ01000497.1 GCA_003354055.1 Desulfobacteraceae bacterium
GCGGTATTCTCAACCATGCGGATCTCAATGCCATCAGGGACTTCAATGCTGTTTTCCTTGAACACCTTCATGGGATCTGACATCAATTCTGTTTTGAATGCCTCGTCTTCCCATGCCTTGGCAACTAATTTACCATACGCTTTCTGGAATTCTTCTTGGGTCATGGGTTTCTCCTAATATTTTGATTTTTTCAATAGAAACGGAATACGTATGAATAACAGCAAGTTGAATCTTTCGCCAACATTAAAAATCATTCAACGAGAGAAAGCGCCAGACCAGATAAAAACTCATGCAAATGAAAAACTAAAAAAATCAATTATTTGATCAATTACCCCCAGACTTTCCCTGTAAATCTTACGATCAAGAAAATCTTTAGGATACTAAAAATTTAAAACTGCATACCCCACATTATAGGGTGTAGAGATCGTCTGTAGCAAATACAGCTTCTGTGGTGAGGTTCACTCCGGGCCTCCGCAAACCTTCCTCATCACCAGGAAGGATCAAGGTAGGTTAGAAGTAACTTTTTGTTAAGAGGAGGTATTAAAAGTTAGTTTGTCCCTGGTGTGCAGGAAGTTACCGCTTGACAGCCCGTTCCAGGCCCGGATAAAGTGAGGTTCTGCTTTTCCACTATATTAATGACGCCGAACTTACCGGAGACTGACCATGAAAAGGCCGATATTCAAACCGCACCTGCATGTGGAGCCCATCAGGGACGAGGGTGTTTTTCTGTTGACGGAAAATTCCCATTTTGTACTTACCGGCCGGATCTATGAACAGGTGGCCCCGTTGATCAACGGGGAACGCAGTCCGGACGACATAGTTGACGCCCTGTCCGACCGGGTGTCACCGGCCAAGGTTTACTATGCCTTGTCCATGTTGGAGAAAAAGGGCTACATCATGGAAAACCATCCGGGTATCCCCAAAGGCACGCTTGCCTTCTGGACTGCGGCGGACAAGGATATTGCGGATGTTAACACCAGGCTGGACAGTTGTTGCGTAATGGTGGAAGCCCTTGGGGATGTGGATGCGGAGGCCTTTGTGGCAGCGCTCTCGGTCATGGGAGTAAGGACCGGTCCGGACGGGGAGTTTCTGGTGGTACTCACGGATGATTATCAGCGGCCCGGGCTGGAGGAGATCAATGCAAAGGCCTTAGGAAACAGCAAACCCTGGATGCTGGTGAAGCCCGTGGGGCAGGAGATTTTCATGGGGCCGGTTTTTTCCCCCGGCAAGACGGGCTGCTGGCAGTGCCTTGACTCCCGGTATAAGGTTAACCGGGAAACGGAACGGTTTGTCATGGAAAAGATGGGCCGAACAGATCCGCTGCCTGTGTTCAAGGCCCATTGTTCCGCCACCCTGGCTGTGGCGTATAACATGGCGGCGGTGGAGATCGCCCGAAGGATGGTTGATGCTGAACGGCCGGATCTGGAAGGGAAAATAATTTCCCTGGACACGACGACCTGGCAGAGCACCACGCACGTCCTCACGGCCAGGCCCCAATGCCCGGCCTGCGGGGAAAAAGATTTCCTGGCCCGGCAGAAAGAGCCCCGGCCGGTGCAGCTGAAATCCGATACGGTCACCTATATTGAAGACGGGGGCCACCGGACCATGACTCCGGCCCGGACTCTGGAGAAGTACGACCACCTGGTGAGTCCCATCACTGGTGTGGTCAATCTGCTGCAGCGGGATGAGAACCTGGGCAGCCAGGTCCATGTCTACCTTGCCGGACAAAATTTTGCGGTGCAACACGACAGCCTGAGGTCCCTCAAAAGTGGCCTGCGAAACATGAGCGCGGGCAAGGGCATGTCCAGGGACCAGGCCCGGGCATCGGGCCTGTGCGAGGCTGTGGAGCGGAACAGCGGCCTGTTCCAGGGGTATGAACCGCGGATATGGACCGGTTTCGAGGTGCTGGGTCACAAGGCCATCCATCCAAATGACTGCATGATGTACAGCCAGGCCCAGTTCCAGGACCGGGAGGCGATCAATTCTAAAAAATCCACCTTTAACCGTGTGCCGGAACCCTTTGAAGACCAGCCAATGGACTGGTCCCCGGTCTGGTCCCTGACCCGTGAGGATTTCAGATACCTGCCCACCGGGTATCTCTACTACCACTACCATTTGCCCAACGGCAAACGGGGTCCGCAATATTTCCATGCCTGTTCCAATGGTGCGGCCTCCGGCAATACCCTGGAGGAAGCCGTGCTCCAGGGGTTCTTCGAGCTGGTGGAGCGGGACTGTGTGGCCCTGTGGTGGTACAATATGCTGCAAAAACCGGCCGTGGACCTGGACAGCTTTAACGAGCCTTACTTCAGGGAGCTTGTGCAGTATTACGCCGGTCTGGACCGGGAAGTCTGGGTCCTGGACATCACATCCGACCTGGACATCCCGGCTTTTGTCGCCATTTCCAAACAGAACGGCCGGGATCAGGAGCATATCATTCTCGGCTTCGGCTGCCATCTGGATGCCCGGTCCGCCGTGCAGCGGGCCCTAACCGAGATGAACCAGTCCCTGCCCCATGTACTCAACGTATTCGGGCCGGGGGGGGATAAAGAACCATTTACAGACAACGAGGCCCTGGACTTCTGGCGTACCAAAACCTGTGAAAGCGACCCCTATCTGGCACCGGCTCCCAACTTGCCTGTTAAAAAACGGCAGGATTTTCCCGAAGGCCGGTTCAACGATATCCTGGAAGAGATCAATATCTGCCGGAAAAAAGTGGAGGACAAGGGCATGGAAATGCTGGTCCTGGACCAGACCCGGCCGGATATAGGGGTGCCGGTGGCCAAGGTGTTCGTGCCCGGGCTGCGGCATTTCTGGGCCCGGTTTGCGCCGGGCAGGCTCTATGAGGTGCCGGTGGAAGCCGGGTGGCTGGAGCGGCCCTTAAAGGAAAGCCAACTCAACTCCACCCCCATATTTTTTTAGCAAGGATTATTGCCCATGACATTTCTTTTGTCCTTTAAACCGGGTGTTACAATCAAAGAAGACGGGGCCGACCGGGTCCTGTCGGATGATCCCCTGGCCACGGGCCTCCGGGTGAAGAACCCGTCCCCGGGTATCACGGAACTCCTATACCTGCTCGGCAAATCCCGCGGCACTGAAGACGCCCTCTGTGATGCTATTACAGATATTGACGGTGTGCGGTCGGTTGCCAAATGCCTCTACTATATCCGGCAATTTCATAAAAAAAGTTTCCTGAGCCGTCAGATACGCTTGGATAATGCCCCACTGGCCTGCCTTATTCCCGTCTCCCGGGATTTCAGGTTCAACAGGGATTCGGTTGAACCAAACCTGGAATTTGTCCTGTCCAGGTTTGCCTTTTGCCGCTGCCATGACGGACACATGCTGCTGGAATCCCCCCTGGGACACGGGAAGGTGGAAATGTCGCCCCCGGCCATGCAAATCCTGGGGGAGTTGTCTGTCCCTGTTTCCGTCAGCGGTATCTGCCAAAAACTTGGAATAGAAGACCATGGCGCTGTCCGGGACTTTTTTACCCTGTTGCTCAATGCCCGGGCCATTGAGACGCCCATGTCCAACTGCCCCCGGACGGCCAGGGAAATTGCCCTGGCCCACTGGGAGTTCCACGACCTGCTCTTCCATACCCGGTCCAGGCAGGGCCGGCATGACAATCCTTCGGGCGGCTATTACCCGTTCAAGGATAAAATACCGCCCCTGCCGGCTGTGAAACCGGCCATGGCGGACAGGCACATCCCCCTGTATCGTCCTGACCTTAACGATTCGGAAAACATGGGGGACTCTTTTTTCAAGGTGCTGGAAGAAAGAAAATCCGTCCGGGATTACAGCCTGACGCCCCTGACCGCCAAACAATTAGGGGAGTTCCTGTTCCGGGCCTGCAGGGTAAAAACTCTAATCGAGGCGGACCCGGACCGGGGGGCGATGTATCCTGTCTCACACCGGCCCAGTCCGTCAGGCGGCGCCATGCACGGTATCGAGGTCTATCCGGTGGTGAACGAATGTGAGGGCCTGGCCCCGGGATTGTATCATTACACCCCCCTGGCCCACGCGTTGGAGCCGTTGTCCGGTCAAAACGAACTCACCGAGGCCCTGCTGGATTCCGCCGCCATGGCCTCAGTCCTGCAATACGAGCCCGGGGTCCTGTTCATTCTCACATCCCGGTTCCAGCGCACCGCCTGGAAGTACCAGTCCTTTGCCTATGCCCTGATGCTCAAGGACCTGGGGAGCCTGTACCAGACCTTTTACCTGACAGCCACAGCCATGGACCTTGCGCCCTGCGCCATTGGTGCCGGGGATTCAGATTTGTTTGCCAGGGCTGCCGGCCTGGACTACTACGAAGAAACATCCATCGGCGAATTCCTGTTGGCCCGTCCCGAACCTTCAAATAAACAGGGGGAAAATTGAAAACACCTGTATTCAAACCCCACCTCCAGGTGCACACGATTCCCGGAGACGGGGTCTATCTGATTTCGGAGCAGGAGAGCCGGGTGCTTAACGGCAGGCTCTATACCCTTTGCGCCCCTCTGGTGAACGGGCAAAACACTTTGGACGACATTGTGGACCTTCTGGGGAATCAAGCCTCCCCGGCCGAGGTGTTTCACACCCTTTTCCTGATGGAGAAAAAAGGATTCATTTCAGACGTCAAAGACCTGCCGAACCACCGGCTCACCCCCTTCTGGACCGCCGTTCGGACAGATCCGGTTGATGCGGCCAGGCACCTGGAAGATGCAGCCGTGGCATTGACCGTGTTCGGGGACGTGGAAACAGACGGGCTGGTTCGATTGCTTGAAAAAAACCATATCGGCTTGTCAGACCCGTCCCCCTTCGGCGTGGTGGTAACCGATGATTTTCTCAACCCCGGCCTGGCCCGGTACAACCGGGCTGCCCTGGCAACCGGAATGTCATGGCTGCTCATCAAGCCCAACGGACTGGTTCCTGCAGTGGGCCCGGTTTTTATCCCCGATAAAGCCGCCTGCTGGCACTGTTTTGCGGAACGCAACCGCAAAAATCGTCTGGTGGAGACCTATGTGGCCGGAAAAACCGAACCTAATCTATTTGCGTCCCTGTCCCCCACTATTACCCCGGGCGGCGGGGAGGCCGCCTTTGCCATGGCAGTCCAGGAGATCCTCCTGCACCTTGCATGTCATCCGGATGCCGGCCTCGTTAATACGGTGCGCACCCTGGATCTCCGGGACTGGTGCCTCGAATCCCATACCGTTGACCGGCTCATGCACTGCCCGGCCTGCGGCAGCCCGGCCCGGCCGGATAAGTTCCGTGCCCTGCCTCCGGAGCTCAAACCACGCAGGATAAATACAAAAAACGACGGCGGCTTCCGCACCTGCACTCCGGAAGAAACCCTGGAGCGTCTCCAGGATCGGATCAGCCCTGTTACCGGCCTTATCTCCAATGTCAACCGAGACAGCGTCCTGGCCGGTGACCTTTACGTATACCATGCCAGGAGTATTTACGGACCATCCCCGGAAAACGATGAACAACTCAAGCAGGCGATGATGACAGGCGGCAGCGGTAAGGGCATGACAGGGTCCCAGGCAAAGGTAAGCTGCCTGTGTGAGACACTTGAATGCGCAACCGTTGTCTTTCACGGGGATGAAAAACGCAGAACAGACTCCCTGTCCGAACTTGGAGATACAGCCGTGCATCCTAATTCAATCATGCTGTTGAGTGACCGGCAATTCCAAAATCCCCCTACCGAAACCGGATTGGAGTATTTCAGTTCCCGTGTGC
>PIVQ01000029.1 GCA_003354055.1 Desulfobacteraceae bacterium
GCAGGGGAACCTGTAAAACGGGAAGTTAACTTAGGGGCAGATCATGTTATTACGAGTCAATCCATACAATCCTCAGGTAAGGCATATTTCAACGGCGGTTGATATCCTGAAAAAAGGCGGTATTGTGGCCTACCCCACTGATACCTTTTACGGTATCGGATGCGATATCATGAACAAGAAGGCCATTGAAAAAATATATGCCATTAAACAGAGGAACAAAACCAAACCCTTTAGTTTTATCTGCCCTGACCTGAAAAACATCTCCACCTATGCCAAGGTATCCAACATGGCTTACCGGAACATGAAACGGCTTCTGCCCGGCCCCTATACTTTTGTGTTGGCCGGCTCCAAAATGGTCCCTAAAATCATGCTCACCAAACGGAGAACCGCAGGAATAAGGGTACCGAATCACGAGATCGCTCTGATGCTGGCAAGAGAACTTGGCAACCCCATCATTTCAACTTCAGCAACAGATCCGGACGGAAACGTGTTTGAAGATCCCTCCCTGCTCCATGACTATTTTGATAAACGCCTTGATGCAGTTATTGACGGCGGCTCAGTACCGGGTGCCCCTTCTTCGGTGATTTCCCTGGTGGACGACATTCCTGAAATCATCAGACATGGTGCCGGAGATGTTGATATCTTTGAATAATAATCTCTTATCATGAGGGACTGTTTCTAACATTTTTTTTAACCCTATAAATTAATCTGATAAAGACTGATTTTCCGCCACAAGGTCCCACGGCTTACCCCCAAAGCCTTGGCTGTTTTGGTACGATTGCCTTTGTGCGCAACAAGGGCCTGTTCTATCTTTGATTTTTCCTCAATTTCCCACGGTTTTAATTGAACTCCGACAAAGCCGCCGGAACTCTGGGCGGGACCCGGCATAGTATAGCCGGATCCGGTATCAGGGAAGGTTTGTACCGGCTTACGATCCGGTTCCTTTGGCGGATGGACAACTTGTACAGGTAAATCAGAAGGGGTGATAACCTGCTTTTTGGACATGGCGATGGCATATTCGATACAATTTTCAAGTTCCCTGATGTTCCCGGGCCATGAGTAATTCATTAAAAATTGTTGGGCTGAATGGTCAATTGTCTTTGACTGGCCCCGTCTTTTTTTGTTGTGTTTACGAATAAAGTGCTCCACCAGAGGAAGTATGTCATCGACTCTGTTCCTTAACGGCTCAACTGTGATGGGAATGACGGCCAATCTGTAATAAAGATCCTTTCGATAATCATCCTGCTCTACCATTTTATCCAGGTCCCTGTGGGTTGCGGCAATCACCCGCACATCAACCTGATAGGTCTTGTCACTGCCGATAGGCCTGATTTTTTGATCCTGGAGAACCCTGAGCAGTTTAACCTGGAGCATCGGACTTAAGTCCCCTATCTCATCCAGAAAAAGGGTTCCGTTCTCAGCTTCCCTGAAAAGACCTTTTCGATCTGATGACGCACCGGTAAAGGCCCCTTTAACATGGCCGAAAAGTTCAGACTCAAGCAGATTCTCAGGTAAAGCCCCGCAGTTGATGGCAATGAATGGTTTTTTCCGTCTATAGCTCTGATCACAGATGGCCCGTGCCACCATCTCCTTGCCTACTCCGGTTTCCCCAAGTATCAGTACGGTTGAATCGACCTCTGCACAGCGGATTATCAGATCAAAAATCTTCCGCATGGCATGACTGACCCCTACCATTTGGGACTGAAGCCCTGCCCTTGCCATCTCACGCTTCATCCGTGTGAGTTCTTTTCCCTGTTCTTTGAGTTTTTCCTGGCTTGTGACGTCTTTTAAGATTTCAGCATAGGCAAAAACCTGGCCTTCATTATCGTAAAGAGCCTTTGCCTTCCCCTTGAACTTGAATTTTTTCCGATTGATGGTCAGATCAAACTCGTCCTCTTCACCTGATACCAAATCCAGGATAGAATTTTTCCTGTTTTTCTGGACCTCTACCCCATGGGGATTCCCAAAGATAAATTTTCCTTTTTCATTGAAAATACTCACACAATCGCCAATACCTAAAAGAATGGACTCAAGCTTATTCTTTTCACGGATAAGTGCTTTTTGAATCTGCTTATAATCTCGTAAATCCGTGCATGTCAGATAAGTCGTATCGTGAAATCCTTTTTCATTCACGTTCACGGCACCGGTAAACAACATGGGTATTTTTTCACCGGTTTGATGATGATACCAATGATATTCAAAGGTCCAGTATTTTTTTTCATCAACGGATTTATTTAATTTCAGCTCCTTCTCAAGGGGCTCTACATAATCAAAAACCTCCTGAAATTCACCTTCAGGATAAAAGTCTCTGATATTAACAAACCGAAATTCATCAGACTGGGCTCCTACCATTTCAAGAAAGGTTTGATTTGCCTCATATACCGTATAATCGTGGGCCACAAGCAAAAACCCGATATTGATTGAGTCCAGAAAATCCTTGTATTTGGTATTCCATTCCTGCACTTGCATTTCAGTCAAATGATTTTTGATTTTCCTTTTCATTCCACATCTCCTTTGTTAGCAGCAGGGTTCAAAATCGTCTAGACAGTGTTTATACAAACACCAAACACTGCATAAGTCAATAAAATTAACATATTAACATTTCCTCTATGAAATTAGATGGTTATAAAATTACATCTGTCTTGGCACAATGCTTGTAATGTTTTTCTAAACAAATATGAATTTATCTTTCAACAATTAAGCCAAGGAATATGTCAATGGCAACCAAAGCAAAACCAGCAGAAAATATAGAACTTCTCCCGGAACGGCATCTTCTGGAAAAAGCCAAATGGGCGAGCGAAACATTTTCATCCTACGCCTCTAGCGAAGTGGACTCTATTGTTGAGGCTGTGGCAGCCAAGGCTGCTGAGAAGGCTGGCTTTTATGCCGACTGGGCTGTCAAGGAAACAGGGTATGGCGTGGTCGAGGATAAAACCTATAAAAACCAATGCTGCAGCTCAGGTATGGCTGAGTATTACCGGAAGGATAACTATGCAGGTTTCGAGGTAAACCCGGAAAAAAAGATTATTAAATTCGCACGTCCTGCCGGAGTGGTTCTGGCACTGGTTCCCTCCACCAACCCCATTGCCACCACCTACTTTAAAATTATCCTCTGCCTGAAAACCCGGAACTCAATTATTATCAGTCCCCATCCGGCAGCCAAGGAAAGCTGTGCTGCAGTCTGTGACGAATTGGCGGTAGTTGCAGAGGCACACGGCGCACCCAAAGGGGTGATCCAGGTCGTACGAACCCCTACGGTCCCGCTGGTGGGAGCGCTCATGGGAAGCGACAAAGTTAATGTCATCCTGGCCACCGGGGGACCTGCAATGGTCAGGGCTGCCTATGGATCCGGAAATCCTGCCATCGGAGTTGGCCCGGGCAACGTCCCCCACTATGTGGATGATACTGCTGATATTGAAAAGGCTGCCAAAAGGATCGTTCAGGGTGTCAGCTTTGACAACAACCTGCTATGCACCTGCGACTCGGTGGTGCTGGCAGAACGCAAAATCGGGGATACCCTGTCCGAGGCCATGATGAAAAACGGAACTCACCCGGTTACAGATCCGACAGAACAGGACCGGCTACGTGAATTTCTTTTTCCTAAAGGAATGTACAATCCTTCTGCCATTGGTAAATCCGCCGAATGGATCGCAAAACAGACAAACATTCGAATCAAACCCGGAACCAAGGTGCTTGGGGTCGAAATCTCCCGCATTGATTACAAGGAAGTCTTTTCAAGAGAAAAGATGTTCCCCGTGGTAGGCTTTTTAAAAGTAGACGGGCTCCACGGGGCACTTCGTGCGGCACGGGCAATGATCCGCATGGGTGGCCTGGGCCATTCGGCAGCCATTCACTCGAAGAATCCTGATGCCATCGTTGCCTGGGGCGCCACACTCAAAGTGTATCGCGTTGCGGTCAACGGAGTGGCCACGCTGACATCCAGCGGGTATGCCTCAGGCCTGTCACCTGCCGCCACAATCGGAACCGGGTATTTCGGCCGCAGTTCCATCGGAGAAAACTTATGCCCGGAGCATCTGGTTCACTGGACCCGGGTTGCGTACAACGAAGATCCTTCTGAGGTCATGGGTGATATTAAAGGGGCCTTGGGACGCTGGAGCGCAAAACAGGGGCAAAATCATAGAAACAGTCTGGATCCTGCGCCCGCGACTGCACCGGTCCACCCCGAATCAATATACTCCCCCCCGGAAGATAAAGATGAATTGAAAGATATTATCCGAAAAATCATTCTTGAGGAAATCAATGACGCGCTTAAAGTCCAAGGGAATTAATAATGAAAAACACTGATACAAACACAACATCCCTGCGGTCCTATATATTTATTGACCAGCTTCAGCCAAGGACAATGTGTTACCTGGCCTCAAGTATCCGCGGTTTCCTGCCCAGATCGGAAATGTCCGCCGTGATTATTGAGGTGGCACCGGGCCTTGCTGTTGAAGGTCTTTTGGATATTGCAATGAAGAAGGTGGACGTCAGGCCCGGGATCCTGGTTGTGGAACGCCATTTCGGATACCTGGAACTGCACTCCAGGTCTGCTGCGTCAGTTCAGGCGGCAGCGATGGAAATCTTAGCGAAGATCGGCGCCACTCGGTATGAGGCCATGAAACCTGAAATTACGGCATCTACCATTATTACACGGGTGGATCCATACCACTCTTTTATGATCAACCGGAATCGAAGGGGGTATCTGTGCCTTCCCGGAGAAACCGTTTTTGTCCTGGAATGTACACCAGCCGCATACGCGATTCTGGCTGCCAATGAAGCGGAGAAGGTGGCTGATGTAAAAATAGTGGAATGCAGATTCATGGGCGCTGCGGGAAGGCTCTACTTAGCTGGAAATGATTCAGACATTCGCATGGCTGCAGATGCGGCTCAAGATGTACTAAGGAGGCTTGGACAATGAGACAAGATATCGATCTAACCATGATACGCCGAATGATTCGTGAAGTTATCAGGGAAACACTTCCCCAGCTTCTGGAGGCACCCGAAGTAAAGACCTGTGACGTCCGTATTCATGACAACAATGACCTTGCAGCTTTTGTCAGTCACCTGGTTGCCCTGTCAGAGGATCCTGCGGCATGGACCCAGGTAAAAAGCGGCACCATAAACTTCTCTTTATTCCAGGAACCCGGAAAGACACAGGTGACACTTGGAACAGCAGCGGCGAAGGCTGTGCCACCCGTCTCCCCGGAAACGATAGAGCGAGTTGAAAAAGGTGTGGTCAACGAAGCCGCAGTGGATCGGTTCGCCCAAAAAGGGGTCACACGACTTGTGTTAGACAGATCAGCGGTGTTGACGCCTTTGGCCAGGGACAGGGCCAGACAATTAAAAATCCAAATTGAAAGGGTAAAGCAATGAAAATGGCCAAAATCGTAGACCGTGTATGGGCCAGTAAAAAACACGAATTACTGCCCGGCGGTGCAATGGTGGAAATCCAGAGAATTCCCGGCGGCGGCGCCAGGGAGATTGCCTGGGATCCCATCGGATGTGATATCGGAGAACGTGTACTATACGTGTCCGGTGGTTCTGCCGTAAAGGGACATAAAGACAACAATCCCATGTGCGAATGCCTCATTGTGGGAATTTTAGATGATGATAGTCCGGGTGGTCTGACAGACTGACCACCCGTAACGCCATAAGAACAATTTACTTACAATAACATTTAGGAGGAAGAAACATGTCAAACGCTATCGGTATGATCGAAACTAAAGGGTATGTATCCGCTTTTGCAGCAGCCGACGCAATGGTAAAAGCTGCCAACGTCACCATCACCAACCGGGAAGAAGTCGGAGACGGTCTTGTGGCCATTGTTGTCAACGGCGATGTAGGGGCTGTCAAGGCAGCTGTCGAAGCCGGTGCAGAAGCCGGCGGCGCTATCGGTGAAGTGGTTTCCGTCCATGTCATCCCCAGACCTCACACGGATGTGGCAAAATACTTTTCATCCGGTAAATAACAACCAAAGGTGAAACAATGGCACAACTTCGCGTATATTTACCCATAAAAGACCTGCAGACGCAGATGGCCGCCTTTTTAGGGGCTCCGACCACAGCCAGGGGATACCTTCCTATGGCGGGAAGCAACTCCCTGATCGTGGAAATTGCACCAGGGATGACCATCCACCGGGTCCTGGATCTGGCGGTTAAATCTAACCCGTCTGTGGAACCCGGTCTTTTGTTTGTGGAACGGAAGTTTGGCATCCTGGAACTGCACAGTGATTCATCGGAAGAACTGGAAAATGCAGGCAAGGCCATTCTCAAAGGCCTTGCGGCCAAGGCCTCGGACCAGCTCAAACCCCGGACTCTGTTTACCGACATCATTGAAGACATTTCAGATCAGCATGCCGTGCTGGTGAACCGAAGCAGAAGGGGATCGCCCGTTACACCGGGTGAATCCCTTCTGCTCTACGAGATGAGCCCGGCATTGTTTTCGCTGCTGGCTGCCAACGAGGCTGAAAAGGCAGCCCCGGGCATCAACCTGGTGGAGGTCAGGGAAATCGGCGCTTCCGGGCGTGTTTTCCTTAGCGGTTCCCTTGAAGATGTGACCACAGCAAGGGACCATATTGCAAAGGTCCTGTCCAATGTCAAAGGCCAGGACGCTTAACCCGAGAGGATCAAATGAGCATCAGCAAACAAGAGATACTTGAAAAATCAGCTGCCTTCTGGAATCCCCATAAAACCCGGTTTTGGCAGGATAAGGGCATTGACCTGGTGATCGGCAGGCGTGAAGGGTATTATATATATGACATGGATGACCGGGGATTTCTGGACTGCCATATCAACGGCGGCACCTACAACCTTGGCCACAGGAACCCGGAACTTCTCCATGTGATGCACCGGACGCTGTCCGAATCTTTAGATGCGGGAAATCACCATTTTCCCACAGAGGGGCGTGCACTTCTGGCTGAAAAACTTGCCCGGCTGTCTCCGGGAGAACTCCACTACAGCGTATTCACCTGTTCTGCCAGTGAGGCTGTTGACGTTGCCATTAAAACGGCCCGTCATGCCACAGGCAGACAGAAAATAGTCTCCGTGGAGCACTCTTTTCACGGAGGGTCCGGGCTCGGAACCGCCGTGGGTGACAAACGTCTTTCCAAGCTTTTCAACTCCGAAGGACAGATCTGGGATTTGTTTGAGCAGGTCGCGTTCAACGATCTAACCGCCCTTGAAGCCATACTGGCCAAAGGGGATGTGGCTGCCTTTCTTGTTGAAACCATTCCGGCAACCTTTGGGTTCCTTATGCCTGATCCCGGATATTTTCAGGAAGTCAGACGGTTGACGGAAAAATACAACACCCTTTTGATCACCGACGAAACCCAGACCGGTTTTATGCGGTCCGGTAAAATGTGGTGTATTGAAAGCTATGGGGTCACACCGGATATGATCGTCACCGGCAAAGGTCTTGGAGGAGGTCTCTACCCCATCGGCGTTACCATTATTGACAAGCGGTATGCCGGTTGGCTGCACGAAGAGGGGTTCGGGCATATCTCGACCTATGGCGGTTCCGAGCTTGGGTGCCCCCTGGCCCTGCGGGTACTTGAAATCTGCAGCCGGGATGAGGTCAGGACCAATGGTGAGTATGTTGCCCAATACCTGAGAATCGGCCTGAATGAACTCATGTCAGCATATGGGGAATTCTTTATCAACGTCCGCCAGCAGGGGTTGATCATGGGGCTTGAGTTCAACCACCCCGAAGGTGCCCTTCATGTAATGGCCCAGCTTTACAAAACAGGGGTCTGGGCGATTTTCTCAGCATTTGACCCTTCGGTACTGCAATTCAAACCCGGACTGCTTTGGGATAAAAACCTGTGCAATGACTTTCTTGACCGTTTTGCAGACAGCCTGCCGGTGGTAATGGAGCAGTTGAAGCAAGATAAGAATTTTGGAAGGAGAGTCGCTTAACATTCCCCTTAACCTGTCCAACACATAAAGGAGATAAAATTGATCGCAAAAACCGAATTTAAGAATCTGCCTGCAGAAGAACAGGGGCAACGGCTTGAGACACTGGCCGCAGTTGCCTTGGAGAATTACGGTATTTCAAAAGAGTCACCCATTGAACTGATGAAGTACAGGGAAAATGCCGTCTTTAAAGTCAATGATAAAACATCCGGCAAGCAATATGCCATTCGGGTCCACCGGCCGGAGTACCAGACGGAACAGACCATTCAGTCGGAATTAATGTGGATGGATGCGTTGCGACAGGAAAACGTAAGAACGCCCAGCGCTGTGAAAGGGATTGACGGAAATCCGGTTCAGCTGGTCTCCGTGGAAGGGGTACCCGAGGCACGGTATTGCACACTGATTAACTGGGTTCAAGGTGCTCCCATGTCTGATGACAATCCCACGGAGACCTTTGAACAATTGGGAACCATTAGCGCAAGCTGCCATAAACAGGTGAAAAAATGGAAACTCCCCAAAGAGTTTAAACGCCAGAAATGGGATGAGGAGGGGATGTTCGGACAAAATCCCCTGTGGGGGAATTTCAGGGAAGTGGAAGCCATGGAACCTGAGCAGCTTGAATTGCTCAGACAGGCCAAAGACCATGTAATTAAACGCTTGAAATCCTATGGTAAATCTCCGGATCGGTTCGGGTTGATCCACGGCGACCTTATGGCCGAGAATGTATTTATTCAAGAAGGTCAGCCCAGCCTCATCGATTTTGATGATTCCGGTTTCGGCTGGTTCATGTATGACCTTGCAACGCTCATCGCCTTAAACATACCAGATCCTGAAGACGCCCGGGTAGCAGTAAAGGCATGGGTGAAAGGATACCGCACCATTGAACCCTTACCGGACGAAGTCCTTGATGAACTGCCCACATTTATCATGTGCCGGTACCTTGTGGGGCTTGGATGGATGCATTCAAGAAAGGAAACCCCCATGGCCCAGGAATTTACGGTCCCTGCCATTCACTTGGCCTGCGCCCATGCACAAACCCTGCTGGCCGGGTAAAGTACACTCAATCGTATAAAAGGAAACGATCATGAATTTATCGGAATTTGCCGCCTATGACGGACTTGGGCTGGCGCGACTGCTCCAAAAAAAAGAAATCACCACCAAGGAATTGGCAGCCTTGGTAAACCAAGGAGTTGAAAAGGTAAACCCCGAATTAAACGCCGTACTGGAAGTATTCGAGGATCGCGTAGAAAAGCCGGATGCCGGTATTCAAAATCCCAAAGGACCCTTTGCAGGGGTGCCTTTCATGTACAAAGACTTAGGCGCCGGGGAAATCGGCCGGATACAGGAGATGGGAAGCATGCTCTTCGCGGGGCATCTAGTTGAAGAGGAAAGTTTTCTCACTGAAAAATTTTTAAATGCCGGATTTTTAGGCATGGGCAGAACAGCGCTGCCTGAGTTTGGAATGAGTTGCAGTACTGAGAGCCCCATCCACGGACGGACCGCGAACCCCTGGAAACCCGAGCATACCTCAGGTGGCTCCAGCGGCGGGTCTGCAGCAGCGGTCAGTGCAGGAATCGTCCCCATCGCACACACATCCGATCTGGGAGGCTCCACCCGACTGCCGGCCAGCTGCTGTGGACTTGTCGGACTAAAACCCACCCGGGGACGGGTCAGCATCGGACCTGAGTTCCGCGATTATCCCATGGGAACCCTAAGCGAATTTGTCTGCACCAGGACCGTCAGGGACACAGCTGCCGTATTGGATGCGGTTGAGGGGCCTGGAAGAGATGAGGTCAGAACCGTGCCGAAACCCGAAGGCTCCTATCTTAACGACGTGGGAGCAGGCTGCGACAACCTCAAGGTGGCGGTATGGACAGACTCCATGATTGATGTCCCCGTGGATCCTGAAGTGGCCGCCACAGTCAAGGCTGTCGCAAAAACGCTTGCAGATATGGGGCATACGGTTGACAAGGCCGATTACCGCTTTGACTACCCCGAATTCCAGTCACATGACGAAAAAATGACAGGCGTACTCATCGCCGGGGCTGTGGAGTATATGGCATACGCTAACGGGATGACCGTCCAGGATGAACAACTGGATGCAATCACACTTGATCTCAAGCGTAAAGGCCTTGCCGCAACCGGACTTGACGTCTATGCCGCTCTGGAGGCATATAATGTTCTGCGTCACAGTATCCATGATTTTTTCAACGACTGGGATGTGCTGTTGACCCCGACCATGACGATTCTTCCGGAACTGATGCCGGTTGAAAACGACACCTATTTCAGCTGGGGCAGATATTGCCAGTTCCTTCTGCCGCCAAGTGTTGCCGGCAACCCCTGCATGACCCTGCCCCTTGGTATGTCCCAAAGCGGATTTCCCATTGGGGTACAATTGATTACACCATTCGGTGATGAATCCACCCTATTTCGCATGGCAGGAGCTCTGGAAGAAGCCATGCCATGGAAAGATCGAACCCCTTTGATTCATGTAAGCAAATAAACCATAAATCTATGGACGCTTTGCACGGGCTTGATTAGGTCAATCCCTAAAGCGCCCATAGGTTCCCATTCCTTAAAAAGCCCGGAAGTCCCTTCCTCCACGCAACAAGTCCATTGTCTCAGACTGCCCTGCCCCTTGTTTGGAGTACCCATCACTTTCAATAAACCTGCAACTCACGCAGTTAGAACGACCATAATCGTCGTTTAAAATGGTGTTTCGAAACATTGTCTAGACATAGGCGACACATACGCTAGACAACCATGGACACACCAGCAAACCAAAAGCCTAAAAACTCAATAATTTCAGCACATTAACATAAAAACAACACAATGGCATCATAGTTGCTTTTTAACAAACCAATTCCCCAATTCTGTGTTAAGCAGAACCATTGATCGAAATTTGGCATTTATCTTTTAAAAAGGAGCATTTTCGATGTCCAGAAAGAAAGTATGCACAAGGTTAAGTACATTTAAACATTTGCGTTTATTGCCGTTTTCACTATCCAAATGGAAATTTTCGCAGGTACTGTCATGTTCTCTATTGTTATTATTTCTATCGGGCGTGGCTCCTGCCTCAGCCTTTAATTTCGATATCGGGGAAATTTCAGGGAGTGTGGACACCACATTGACTTGGGCGATCGGGGTCCGAACCGGAGACCCGGTGGATAAATCAGATCTCGACAACATGACCATGAGGGACTGGACCTTTGACCAGGGGGATGTTTATTCCAACACCTTCAAGATTACACCGGAAGTACAGCTTAACTGGGAAAACTATGGTTTTTTCGGCCGGGCGACCGCATACTGGGATACAGTGATCGACCGGGGATCCAGTGACCGTGCCGACTATCCTTTTGATCAGGGATGGGGAGACGGATGGTCTGATGCGGCCCAGGACGAGTTGGGCAAAGGTATCGATCTTTATGACGCCTACGTTTTCGGCTCCTATGACATTGACAACTTTTTGGGGATGGGCTATGCCCCCCTTGATATCCGTCTTGGAAATCAGGCCTTCAACTGGGGAGAGGGCTCCATCTATTTTGACGGTATCAATTCCACCAATGCCTTTGACCTTTCCAAACTGTCACAACCCGGATCTGAAATCAAGGAAGCCACGATTCCCGTGCCTGCAGCCATGTTGCAGATCGGTCTGTTTGACAGCCTTTCCATAGACACCTATTACCAGTTTGGCTGGTCAGAGTCCAAACTGCCGCCCGTAGGCACCTTTTACGGTGATGATACCGACTTTTTCGGCCAAGGCGGAAAATGGATTGCGAACAACGCTACGGGCGGCTCTATCGTCTACTACAGAATTGAAGACGATGAGGCCAAGGACAGCGGCCAGTTCGGCATAAATTCCAAGTATACGGTCGGAGATTTTGAGTTGGGCGCTTACTATACCCGCAGCCATCAGACCTTACCCCTGCACAGGTACTACGTTCCTCCGTCAACCGGCACCTTTCCCGACGATAATGAATTCCAGTTTACCTACCTGGAAAATATCAACATGTTCGGAGCCAGTGCAGCCACCACGGTAAAAGGCTGGGCTCTGGCCGGTGAAGTGGCCTGGCGGCCCGAAGCAGCCGTCATAAATATCCATCCCAATACATTCCTCAATGCCCATCTAAGCAATTGGGGAAGTTCTTTTACGCCAAACAGCAATGTAGGAACCGTAAATCCGGGGGACGTGGTTGACACCTATGAAAAAAGGGATACGGTCCATGCCCAGCTCAACGCCATGAAACAGCTGGGTAAAGCATTTGGTTTTGATACCACCTGGGTGTTTCTAACAGTTGCCGCAGACATGCTGCCCGGCGACACCACTGATATTCCGTCCTGGAGTAATGAAGATGAGGATGCAAGTTCTCTGGCATGGGGATACAGCGTTGATGTGGACTCCACCTGGTATAACGTAGCACCCGGTCTGAATGTCACCCCGGGGTTTTCATTTGTCCATCATGTAAACGGATATTCCCATTTCAACGGCAACTTTGCCGAAGGCCAGAGATCTGTTCAGCTGCGCGTTGGTGTTGACTACGGGGAAGACTGGCTGTTCAACCTCAACTACAACAAAATTTTCAACGATGAATACACTTACCTGGAAAACGGAGACAATGTAACGTTCAGCGCATCTTATAAGTTCTGATTTCGACAGCTACTTAAGATCAACACCAATATTTAAAGGAGTCTTACTATGTACGGAAAAAGAGCATGTATTCTCAGCCTTATTGCCCTGTTCCTGCTTGCAGGCAGTGCAGGGGCAAAGGTAACCAATGAACAGGCCGCACAGTTACGTTCTACCCTGACGCCCTTCGGATCCGAGCGGGCGGCAAATGCCGACGGCACCATCCCCGAGTGGACCGGCGAACGGATCCAGCCTCCTGCCGGATGGAAGGCCCCCAACGGACATCGCCCGGATCCCTTTACTGAAGATAAAATTTTTTTCACCATTACAGCCGAAAATTTTGAGCAATATGTGGACAAACTGAGTCCGGGACAAAAGGCCATGTTTGAGACCTATCCCGACAGCTATAAAATGAACATCTATCAAAGCCGCAGAACCCATGCCCTTCCTGACGAAATCAACCAGGGCACCTTTCAGAATGCCACAGCAGTGGACATGATTGACAACGGCAACGGTATCTCGGAGTCAGCAGTTCCCGGCACGCCCTTTCCCATTCCCCAAAGCGGACTTGAGGTCATGTGGAATCACATGCTCAGATTTCAGGGTGTTTACCAGTCCATTCACCTTTCCGCCATCGAAGTACAGCCCAACGGTAAAATCAGCCTCACGCAAAAGGCCCTTATGGACAACCTTTTCCACTATTACTACAAAGACGGGATAAAAGGACGGCAGCGGAATTTTGCCTGGACAGTTACAGCCCCAAACCGGTGGGCAGGTGACGGCATTCTGGCCCTGGATTCTATCAATGCAGCCAAAGAACCCAGAAAGGCCTGGATGTACAGCGCCGGAGAAAGAAGGGTCCGCAGGGCGCCTACCCTGAATTTTGACTCTCCGGATTATTCAACCACCACCTATGATGATTTTGAATTGTACAATGGATCTCCTGAACGGTACGACTGGAAACTTATCGGAAAGCAGGAAATGTACATCCCCTACAACAATTACAAATGTGCATTGCCTGAAATCAGTTATAAAGAGATGCATACGGCCAGACATCCGAATCCTAAGCATTTGCGATACGAACTGCACCGTGTATGGGTGGTGGAAGCAAACCTGAAAGAAAGTGCCCGCCACATCTATGCCAAGCGCGTTTTCTTCTTTGACGAAGACAGCTGGAATTGTGTTGCAACCGATAAATACGACGGCGGCGGCAAACTCTGGCGGACCAGCCAGGCGTATCTGAAAAACTTTTATGATATTCCCATGACCAACTATACCTTTTTCGTTCACACAGATCTTAAAAACGGGGTCTATCTCAGCTTTGGTCTGGCTAACGAAGAAAAAACCTCCTGGGATTTTTCCAAACAGATACCCAAGGAGTCCTATTTTACCCCCCAGGCCCTGCGCCGCAGGGGCAGGTAAGAGACCTAATACACGCGTATGGCTGCTGCAGGCTTTTTGGTCTGCAGCAGCCGGGTATCCACCCGGACCGAAACCACTTCCCCCGGCAGGGCAAGTGTTGGACAGATAAAAATTAGGATAAAAAATGACTAAATTCACTCGGAAAAAGATTTTTGAATTTCAGAGCATAGGTTGCCGTTTTTCAATCGGTGGCAAACAGCCCCGATGCGTCCCCGTAGACGGTATCGCCATCATAGTCGTCATGCTCTTTGTTTTGCTACAACCCAGTGCATTTGCCTACGAAGATCCCCTGGATACCCCTGCTTTGAATTTACCGTCAGCAGCCGTCTATTCACTACTGCTGGATCTAAGTCAAATAAACGGTCGTCTTGTGGCTGTTGGTGAACGGGGGCATATTCTGTACTCCAACGACAACGGACTCGAATGGAAACAGGCTGATGTACCGGCAATGGCCCATCTGACCGCGCTATCATTTCCCACTCCTGAAAAAGGCTGGGCTGTTGGAAATGATACGGTCATTCTTCACACCAATGACGGGGGAAAAACCTGGGTTCATCAGTACGATGAACGAAATTCGGATTTTCCCACTCCCCTGTTTGACGTATTGTTTCTGAACGACCGAGAGGGATTTGCCATCGGCGGCTTCGGCAAATCTCTCCGAACCACAGACGGCGGACAGACCTGGATGGACTGGACATCTCATATTGACAACCCTGACGAATGGCATTTGAACGCCATTACCGTAAACAGTGAGGGCGTTATGTTCATAGCAGGAGAGGCCGGATTTGTTTACCGCTCTACAGACCGCGGACACAGCTTCATCCCGCTTGATGTCCCCCATGATGGCTCTTTACTTGGAATCGTAACGACAAAAGATCCGAACCAGGCCTTTGCCTTTGGAATCGGCGGATATTTATTTACAACCGGTGACGGCGGAAACTCCTGGCACTCCATTGATTCAGGCACACAGTCCGGGCTTGCCGGCGGTACCCTGCTGTCCGACGGGTCGGTAATCATTGTGGGAGGGGACGGCATCATTTTGAAAACCAAAAGATCAACCTCAAAATTTGTGGCCTACAGACGGCCGGATCGTCTTCCCATGAGTTCGGTCATCCAGTCTCAGACCGGTGATTTTATCACCGTGGGGTTTGGGGGAGTAAACCGTATAGAAAAATCCGGCCTCGATGCCCTGATTGAAGCAGGAGGAGCCAAATGAAAACCAATGTAACCGATTCCCGGCTGGTGCAGATTGTCGAACGGGCTGTATTCTCCTACCGGCTTTTGCTTTTACTAATATTTTTCCTGACCACTCTTTTTCTAGGGTACAGGGCGGCCTTTGTCCGGCCGGACACCAACCTGGAAAAAATGGTGCCTCAGGGTCATATCTACATTAAAAATGCCCATGATTTTTTGGCAAAGGCAGATGCCAACGGCAAAACTGAGAAAGTAGACGTCCGTATTGGCGTGGCCGTCAACAAAGGGGATATTTTTTCAAAGGATTACCTTACGACCTTAAAAAATATCAGTGACGACGTCTCTTTGCTTCCCGGTGTTGACACCGGTGCCTTAAAATCCCTGTGGACTCCGGCTGTCAGATGGGATGCCGTAACCAAGGAAGGATTTGACGGAGGACCCATCATCGGATCTTTCTATGACGGATCCCCGAGAAGCATTGACAGGGTCAGGGCCAACCTGCTCAAATCCATGCATATCGGTTCCTATGTTTCCAATGATTTCAAGGCCAGTATGATCACCCTGCCGGTAATTAAAATCGATCCAAAGACAAAGGATGTTCTTGATTTCCAAGTTTTATCCCACGCTTTGGAAAAAATACGCGACAAGTACCAGACCGGGAATCTGAATATCTATATCATCGGTGATGTGAAAAAATTTGCCGATCTCACCGACGGATTCACCTCCATAGGTGTCTTCTTTGCCATTGCCATCATGATCACTGCGGTCCTTCTCTATTTATACTCACACTGCTTAAAATCCACCATTGCCACTCTGGCCTGCTCCATTGTCGCCGTTGTCTGGCAATTGGGAATCCTGAACCTGATGGGGTATGGTATCGGGGTCTTTTCCGTACTGGTCCCCTTCCTGGTCTTTGCCATCGGTATCAGCCACGGCGTACAGATCATTAACATGATCGTCCATGAATCTGCCCTGGGCAAAACCAGACTTGCGGCCACGCGCATTGCCTTTTGCAATCTGTTCAAACCAGGACTTCTCGCTCTTTTCAGCGACGGCATCGGATTCGCCACTCTGATGGTCATCAATGTAGGGGTTATCCAGGACCTGGCCATTGCCGCCAGTACCGGTGTGGCAGTCATTATTATCACCAACCTGATACTGCTTCCTCTGATCATGTCTTATTTAGGGGTGACCCATGCCTGCATCCGTCATTGTAAAAGGACAAACGGAAAGAAAATCCCAAGCCTGTTCCAGGGGATTTCGAAGTTTACCGATACAAAACCGGCTCTGGTATTGATCCTTATCGCCCTAGTTATAACAGGTGGCGGCCTCTATTTCAGCCGGGATCTAAAGATAGGGGATCTGGACAAAGGCGCACCCGAGCTTCGTCCCAATTCCAGATACAACACGGATAACCAGTATATTACCACCCATTTTTCCACCAGCACTGACGAGATGGATATTTTTGTGGAAACCCCGCCGGGCAAGGCGGACTCCTTTAAGACCACAGACCTTTTAAACCGGTTTGAATGGATCCTTTCAAATACGCCTGGTGTCCAGTCGGTAACCTCAGCCGCCAGTACGGCCAAATTCATGCGGTACGGAAACAATGAAGCCAACCTGAAACTGTTTGCCGTACCCAGGCGCCAGCAACTACTTTCAGCCTATTCATATTGGAACCAGCTTGATGCTGCCAACAGCCTTTCCGCCGTCAAGGTCGAACTGTCCGATCATAAGGAGGAGACACTTGTCCATGTGGTCAGAACGGTTGAAGCCTTTGCAGCAGAACATAATGATCCAGATATTAGCTTCAGCCTGGGATATGGAAACGGGGTTTATGAAGCCGCCACAAACCAGGTCATCTCCGGGGCCCAGTATCTGATGATGGCCTGTGTTTACGGTGTGGTCAGCCTCATGTGTCTGATCACCTTCCGCTCCTGGCGGCCCATGGTCTGCATCATCCTGCCCCTGGTGATGACCTCGGTGCTCTGCCAGGCGCTGATGGCCCTTCTCAATATCGGCATCAAGGTCGGCACCCTGCCGGTCATTGCCTTAGGTGTCGGCATTGGCGTGGACTACGGTATCTATATCTACAGCCGCCTGGAATCCTTTCTGGGTCAGGGGCTTCCCCTCAGAAAGGCCTATCTTGAAACATTGATGACAACGGGCAAGGCCGTTTGTTTTACCGGACTGACCCTGGCCATCGGGGTTGGTACCTGGATCTTTTCTCCCATAAAATTCCAGGGGGATATGGGCATCCTGCTCACCTTCATGTTTGTATGGAATATGGTGGGTGCTCTTGTGCTGTTACCGGCATTGGCAAGTTTCCTTGTCGCCCCACAGTCTAAGAAGGCCCCGGCGGAGCATACTCCCGGCGTCCTATCAGCCGGAGAACCGGAAGACGAACCGCCGCTTACATTTAAGTCGACAGCAGAATCACAGCAAGCCTAAAGCCAGAAAGGAACAGGAGACGCTTATTATGAAACTTCTTTTTACCCCGATTATCGGTTTGATGAACCGGTTGAAATATGCATATAAATTCGGTTTTATAAGCGTCTTTTTCCTGATTCCCATTGTCATTTTAAGTTTTGGACTTTTTTCCAGGGTTTCCCTGGTCATTGACACGGCCGAACATGAACAGCAGGGACTTGTGATCATTAAAAAGATGTTCAACCTTCACCGGCACACTGCCGAATTCAGGGATATCATCCAGACATACAGTGTTCAGCAACCGGCCAAGTCCGTTGAGGAGGGCAACAGAATACGGGCAAAACTCCTTGATGAGACCGACAAACTGCTGGACCTTAAATTTTCCTTTGATACCTCGGACAAACTCAAGGACCAGCTGCGCCGGTTCAGCGATGAATTACGTTCCCTGGAAATAAACCCGTCCAATGACCTCAAGGCGAACTTTGCCATGTTTAACGCCTATGTCCTCAAATCCCTGCAGATGATCCAGTCTACGGCAAGCTTAAGTTATCTGGCAATGGATCCCGAGGTCGGCAATCTCTACCTGATTAAAGCCCTGCTCGAGTATATCCCTTCTGTAACACAAATCCTGGGTGAGGCCAGAGCCCAGGGTAGCTTCGGACTGAACAGTGAGCATCTGGACTCAAGAACCTATGACCTGCTCAGTGATACGTATGACAAGCTTGCGACCGCTCCCGGGAATCTATCCAAGGAATTTGACATATTGCTCAGCCATAATAATGAATTATCAAAGTCCCTGTCTCCTTTGACAGAAACCCTGATCCGGGACTTGTCTGATGTGAGCCTCTACATTCAAACCCACCTGATCGACGCCATGACCATTGAGCTTGCACCGATGGTCTATTTTGAACACTTGAGTCAAAAAATGGAAGGCACAACGGTGCTATCGAATATGGTGATCGAAATCATTCACCAGAGCTTGGCACAGCGGATCTCAGAGGAAAAAAGAAAATTAGGGGTTCTGTTCGGTGGATTGGGCATCCTGATGCTGTTGATCTTCTATCTTTATATGGGAATGTTCTTGTCCATTAAAGAAACCATCAGAATATTCTCAACATCTGCCCATAAGATTGCCCAGGGCGACCTGACCATTGCCATTGACCTTGATAACCGGGATGAAATGGCGGTTTTATCCAAGGCCTTTGAACAGATGACCCGGAAAATGAGGAAGTTGATCCTCCTGATCCAGGAAAACGCCTATCAGGTGGCCGAAGAGGCCGGGCAGTCGAATCAAGACCAAGGGGAAGATCACCCTCCTTTGTCCACCGGTTTGTTCAAGCTCTCCATTGAGATGTCAGAGGGTGCCCAGGTCATGACCCGAAAATCAACATCTGTGGCAAATTCTGCAGAGGCGTTAAATACCAATATGACCAGTATGACCCGGATCGTCGACGACTCGGCCAACAACCTTAGCATGGTGGCCGCAGCAGTGGAAGAGATGACGGCCACCGTGGGGGAAATTGCCAAAAGTTCGGCAAATGCCAGCACCATCACAGGAGAAGCCGTTTCAAAAGCTCTTGAAACCACGGAACAGGTGACCTGGCTAGGAAAGGCAGCACAAGAGGTCGGAAAAGTCACCGAAGTCATTACAGAGATATCCGAAAAAACCAACCTGCTGGCCCTAAACGCCACGATTGAAGCGGCAAGGGCCGGTGAGGCCGGAAAAGGTTTTGCCGTTGTGGCCAATGAAATCAAAGAGCTGGCCAAACAGACGGCCCAGGCCACCAAGGAGATCAAAAAAGAGATTACCGATATCAGGGGCTCCACCAGTGGTACGGTATCGGCCATTGAAGAGATTACCAAGGTGATCAATCATGTTAACGAACTTGTGGTCAGCATTGCTGCGGCGGTGGAAGAACAGGCAGCCACCACCCAGGAGATCTCAGGAAAAATCGAATATGTCTCCCGGGGTATGGGGGATGTCAATGATAAGGTCACAGGCTGTACCGGCGTAACCGGAGAAATCTCCCGGGACATCTCTGAGGTGAGCCATTTTTCCGAAAAGATCACTTCAGCCAGTTCAGATATCAAATCCAGTTCAGAACAACTATCCACATTGGCAGTCCAGTTAAAAGAGATTGTGGCTGTTTTTACGGCCTGATTCGTAACCGTTTATAAAGAGGATGTTAATATGATGTATTCAGAGGAGTCGTTACCGGAAAAAAAGGATATCAACCATCCAAGATCCATTGCCATGCTGGTCTGGGTTATCACGGTGGCCTATCTGTTTATGCTGTTTATGCCGGGACTTCTGGGCGGTTTTGTAGACCAGGCCGGGTTTACTGAAACCCAGGCCGGCTATCTTTGTTCCATGAACCTGTTCGGCATGATGATAGGCGCTTTGATTGCCGTTGGGCTGGTACAGAAGGCAAATCTGCGTTCCGTCCTGCTCGGTGCAGGCACTCTCATGCTGGTTACGGAAATAGTCTCCGGGTCTACCCAGGGGTTTACCCCGCTGATGGTCATTCGTTTTTTTAACGGTATCAGCCTGGGAATAGCCAGCGGTATGGCAGGGCCCGGGGTATCAAGCCTGAGGAATCCTGACCAGGCAGTTGCCATTGCCTGCATGCTCCAATATTTCCTGGCAGCGGTCGGACTGACCGTACTGCCGTATCTTTATACCGGATTCGGTATGGGCGGCGCATTTTACCTTTTGGCAGGATTTGCTCTTACCATTATCCTTTTGATCAAATGGTTTCCGGTTCCAGTTAATGTTGAACCAAAAACTAAGCAAACCTGTGAGCGCCCTTCCCTGTTCAGCCTCCCCATTATTCTCTCCCTGACCGCTCTTTTAATTTTTTATATCGCCAACAGTTCCCTCTGGGCCTATCTGGACCGTATCGGTGTGGCAGCCGGCATTCCTGTGGAAACCGTGGGATTCAACCTGAGCGTCAGCATGCTGGCCGCCATTGTCACCGGTATCCTTGCGGTTGTAATAAACGTTCGCCTTGGCCGTGCTTTTCCTCTCGCTCTTGGATTTGTGGGAATGATTGCGGGGTCGGCACTGCTGGTAAACACCCCGGACAGCACAACATTCTTAATCGCGGCATCCATGTTTAACGGATCATGGATGTTTGTTCTGACCTATTTTATCGGTTTTCTTGCCGTGCTTGACCCTTTAGGCCGCCTGGTGGTTCTTTCCAATTTCGCCATGGCAGCAGGCCTGGCCGTTGGACCCGGGTTAGGTGGCATCATGATAAAAGAGGGTACCTATACTGTCCTGCTTTTCATGTCTATCAGCGGATTTACCCTGGCATTGATAATGGTCATCACAGCCATATGGATGTCCGGCCGTAAACCCTTGCCCGAAGAGATTACAAGCCACTAAAACCAATCAAAGGGGAATATCAAGACAATGAATTTCGAATACAATCGATATTCGTCACAAAATTATATTGCGATTGAGTGAATCAATCGAGTATACAAAAAGCAGATGGTAAAGTGATTTAACGCATATTCAAAAAAGGAAAAAAATGAAATTTTTAATCATTTCAGTATCAGTTATGTTATTATTGACGCTAACGTCTCATGCTGCCACCTACCAGCAGGTAGATGAGGCGTTTATAAAGCAGGCGGAGGCACTTGGCGTGAGCCAATCGGTATGGGATCAGCCTGAGTACGCAGCGATGAGTTTTCCAAATGCCTATAAATTCACAGCACATTACCGGATAAGCCGGGGGCTTCTTGGTTCCGGAGAATCAGTGCTCACTCCCCAGGAATGGACTCTGACAAACTCTCTGGATTTGAAAAAACTGAAAGGAATGGATGCGGATGGAGAGCATGATCTGGTGACCCTGTTACGAGACAGATTGAAAAACCATTCACTGGTTGTGCTTAAAGGTAACAAACTCGTTTATCAGCATTTTTTCAATGGTATGGACGAGAATTCCACTCATCTGGATATGTCGGTAACCAAATCATTTACGGCAACACTTGCAGCAATCGCTGTCAGTGAAGGCAAGCTGGATATGTCAAAAAAAGTTGAGGAGTACCTGCCGGAAATGAAAGGAACTGCATTTGAGGGTGTATCCGTTCAGGTAGTAGCCGATATGCGTTCCGGTCTGGATATACCGACGCCAAAATTTTTATCTTGGGATCCTCGTTTAACCCAATCCCAAAACTGGCATGGTGAAAATGATTCAGGCCTTCATGGTGTGAAAGAGTATATAAAACTGATAAAAAATCGAAAATACCCTATTGGTGAAGTGTATCAATATCAGGATCCGAATACAGAAGTACTCGGCATGATTATCGAAAAAGCAACGGGTATAAAATTAGCCGATTATCTTGAAACTAAAATCTGGAAGCAGGTAGGTGCTGAAAATGATGCATTCTGGATGTCTGGCCCTGATGGCTTTGTTGTCGCTTCTGGTGGTTTAAATATGAGCACACGAGATCTGGCACGAATAGGACAGGTTATACTGAATGATGGAAAAAACTATGTAGGAGAGCAGATTCTTCCAAAATCGTTTCTGGATGCCATTTGGGATGGAAACGATGCAGTAAGAAAAGCCTGGAAATCGGGTAAAGAATCAGCATTGGCTCCAGACGGATGGTATAAAGATCAGTACCGGATTCTAAACATTGAAGGACATAAGCTTTTGTTTATGGTTGGTATTCACGGTCAGATACTGGCCATGGAGAGAAACAGCGGTGTTGTGATTGCAATGAACGGCGGCTATCCGCAAACCGAAACACCCAGAATGGCAAACCTAATTTTTTATCAGATTATTCCTGCGATATTGGATGAGTTGAAATAAATCCAACAAAACAATCAACACAAACCCTCAAAAGCACTGTCATACTTTTGAGGTTTTTTTTATTGGAAACAATATTTTAACACTGTGTACTCATATAAAATTATGAAAATCGAATAAAATAAGCGCGTATTTATAGGAAAAGTGTAATAGTTGTTATGGTATTTACAAAAACATTCCTGATCGTCCTCACCCTACTTACCGTCGTATGTACCCGGCCATCCTCTGCAGGGAGCACATCAGAAGAAATCGGAGATGCCCTGCAATACCTTTTACCGGCTGCCGGGCTTGCAGGCACCTTTGTGGCGGATGACCAGGAGGGCAGATCTCAGTGGGCAAAAAGCGTGGGGTCTTCCGTGGCCATGACCACGGCACTGAAAGGTATATACGGGAAAATGAGGCCGGGAAACGACTCGCTGACCTCCTTTCCTTCCGGGCACACCACAGCAGCCTTTGCCGGAGCGGGCTTTATTGATGCACGTTACGGTCATGCCTGGGGAAGCCTTGCATACGCCGGTGCTGCATTTACCGGATATAGCCGGATCAATGCTGACAAACATTTTACAGATGATGTCCTTGCCGGAGCCAGTATAGGGTTATTCAACACCTGGTACTGGGTTACGCCCTATGAATCACCTGTATCGATTATGCCCCTTTCCGTAGAAAACGGTATGGGCGTTATGGTTAATCTAACAGATCCGGATTATCTGGTAAAAGAAGATGGGAAGGCAAATCATCGTCCTGAAAAATTCAGATATGCAGTGAATTTTCTCTCTTCTTTTCTATTGAAAAATCAAATTTCATCACCTGGGTCCAATGGAACAGTATTTGATCTGAATGATTTCAATAAAAAAAATGATCCCGTGGTACTGCCCAAGCCGTATTTGACTGGTTTATAGTGGAACAGCACAGCGTTTCCCTTAAGTTCTGGCCCTTTGAATACCGGGATTCAGGCAGTTTCAGCAGGGATGTAAATTTTAACGGCTTTGTTTTTCCGGCAAACAGGGCGGTCAACTCGGTTTATCGAAATTACAGGGCAGACCTCATGTATACCTATGATCTTTTACCCAAAAAAGACAGATGGATACTGGAGGCAGGCGCCGGGATTTCAGGCCAGTGGACTCATATCGAACTTGCAACCGACGCCGGGGACATATATACCGAAGTAGAGGAAACGATTATCCTGCCATTAGCAGGTTTGACCGGCGGATACAGGCTTAATGAAAACTGGCTGATTAAAACCGGTGGTATAGGCATGTATTTTAATTCAAACCAATATCTGGAAGGCTATTTAGAAACCCGATATGCCTTTGGCAGGCGCTGGGATCTTCGCCTGGGGACTAAATATTCTGCCAGGGACATTGAAACCTCGGATTTAAAGGAAGACTCAGAGCATGGATCTTTTTATTTTTCCGTAAGCCATAAATTTTTTTGATGGCATAAGGCGTGACATCAAATTAAAAAACGTCCAGGCAAAAGAGACTATCCTAAACGGATAGCTGTCTTTGGAAATGTCACGCCAATTACCTGAGCGGTTTATCTTTGATACGCCGCATAACCCGAATTTGATAAACAATAAACACAGAGGTACCCTATGAAAATTAGATTTATCCGTCTTTTACTGCTTGTGATGATATTGTCTTTTCTCAGCCCGCCAATGGTAATCCAAGCCGGCGATCAACCCCTAACCGGTATTCCGCCTGTTCGCTACCAGGTCCAATTGCATGAAAAGCCCTCTGAATTTTTCACGGTAGAGGTCAGCGGGACCAGTTATGAACGTGGATTTCAGCACGGCAAAGCCTTGCGGAAAATCATCCGGCCTGCGGTCAACCGATTTAAATACGAACTGATTCTTCCCATTCTTGAGGCTTTGGAATCAAAAGCCTCCTATGAAGATTACCGCAACTTCTTTATGGAACAGACCGGATTGCTTGCAACCGCCAAAACAAGGGTTCCGGATCTTGTGGAGGAGATACGTGGAATCGCAGATGGTGCTAAGCTTTCCTTTGAAGATGTATTTATCTACAATTTGAACTTCGATGAAACCTTCTGGGTGTTGGAAAAGATGACGGGAGAGGATCCTATCCTGCTCATGGAAAAATGGGAGCACGGTTATGTCAACGGGCACTGTTCCCACGGATCCGTATGGGATAACGGCAGGGCTACCATGGGGTACAGTCTGGATTGGGTCCGAACCTTTGAGGGAACCCAGGCCCTGATCAAGCATGTCTTGCCCAACGGAGATGTTCTGCTTTTAACCACCTATGCCGGAACCCTTATCGGCCACGGCATTAATGCAACGCAGGGCTACACCTTTTCCCCCCACTCGAAATTTCAGCTTGCCCATGATGTCGACAATGGATTGGCCCAGATTTTTATCTACCGCAAACTGATTGAGGCCGGCAGTGTTGAAAAGGCCATTCAATTTTTGCACCGGATCCGTCCGGCCGCAGGCCTTGGGTATACCCTGATGGATAAAAACGGTACCCGCACTTTTGAGATCTCTTCAAACAATGTGGTGGAATTTAAAACCGATGGTGATTGGATGGCGGTGGCCAATGTGGCCCGGGTCAACAATGATTTGTCCCGTTCAAACCTGGAAGTCTATGGACTTGAAAAAGGCCGCATTGATATGCAGAATCTGCCCGACCTCTACTGGACATTCAATAAAGACAGCGTCAAGCGCTTTAATCTTTTAAAAAATACCATCAAGGGTAAAACAGTGACTCAGATGGATGTTTCAGCCTGGGAGAATCTTTTTACCCAATATCCCTTGAACAAGCCGGTCAATGAGGATATTGCGACAACCAATCTATGGCATGTGGTTGAAATTGACTGCGAGTATATCACCTATCATGTTTCGCCTGGGAACCCCGGAAACCTTCCGCTGGAAGAATATCGTTTTAAATACGCAAACTAGGGGCTGTTTCTAAATAATTCATTGCAACCAGACCAAGCAAGAAGCGATGAGCACCATCGCATTGTAGCTGCTGGCCAATTTTTCATATCGAGTCGAAACTCGCCGATAGGACTTT